>CAYVLM010000097.1:0-7236 GCA_964452225.1 uncultured Steroidobacteraceae bacterium
GCCGTTCAGACCGCGACGGCAGGCGGCGTCATCGCCAGCACACCCGCCCAGATGGCGGAGCTCGACGCAGCGCTCGAGTGGTCAACGCCCGATCCCCGGCTGACGACCTTCGGTCCGCTGCTCGCGCCGGCATTCGACCGGCTCGTGGCCGCGGTCGCCGAACAGCTCCGGGGCGCCAGCGTGCTGGCGGCGTTCCTCGGCCTCAACTGAGCCGGTCCTCCCCGAGGCGCGGTCAGCCCGCCAGCAGCCTGTCCGCGAGAATCTGCGCCGCTGCCACGTCCTGGATGGCGAGCCCCACGCTCTTGAACACGGTGATCGCCGCCGGGTCTCGCCCCTCCGCCCAGCGGGCGGGAAGGCTGCCCGCCTCGACGTACCCGTCCGGAGCCAGCCAGCCCTGCTCGATCGCGGCCACCAGGTCCCCGGCCTCGGCAAGGGCCGCATCGCGGGCGTCCACCGCCACGAGGGAGGCGCGGCCGAAGAGGCTCGGCGGGAGCTCCACCATGTCCAGCCGGAAGGCGCCGATCCCGTTCACGTGCGTCCCGGGGTCGATCCAGCCGGCGTCGAAGACCGGCGCCGAGGAGGTCGTGGCGCAGCAGACGACGTGGGCTCCGCGAACCGCCTCCTCGGCGGAGGCGCAGGCGCGCACCCGCACCGATCCGTCGAGCTCACCCCCGACCCGCTCCGCGAAGGCGTCGCGCCGTTCCCGCGTGCGGGAGAAGACCCGCAGCTCCCGGATCGGTCGCACGGCGCAGACCGCCCGCACCTGCCAGGCCGCCTGGCCCCCGCATCCGATGAGCGCCAGCACCTCCGCATCCGGGCGGGCGAGCAGCCGCGTCCCGACGCCCGAGGCGGCCCCGGTGCGCATGGCGGTGACCTCGGTGCCGTCCAGGACCGCCAGCGGCTCGCCGCTCTCCGCGCCGAACCAGACGATGACCGCCTGGACGGTCGGGAGCCCGCGACCGGCGTTCTCCGGGACCACGGTGACCAGCTTCACGGCGCTGCCGCCGCTCTCCCGCACGCCGGGCATCAGCAGCAGGTCGCCTTTGGGCAGCGCCACCCGGCTGCGGACCGGCGAGCGGTCACGGCCACCGGCCACGTCGCGGTAGGCCTGCTCCACGGCGTCCACGAGGTCGGAGATCGGTATCGCGGCGCGGATCGCGGCGGCGTCGAAGGTGCGCATCGGTGCGGCCGAGTCTAGCCGTTCGCCCTGCCGCTCGGCATCGGGTAGGATCGGCCGACCTTGCCCTGGTTCGCGGTTCTGCTTGCCGTCCACGTCGGGCTTGCGGTCACGCTGCTCGTGCCCAGCCTGGCGCTTCCCTTCCTGCTCCGCGCACCGAGCCGTGCGGGTCGGCGGCGGGCGGTGGGCATGCTCCTTGCGCTGCAGGGTGGCGGCAGCGTTGCCGTCGCCATCGGCCTGGCGATCACCGGCTCGGGGCTGCTCGTGATCGTTGGGCCGGAGCTGCTGCGGCGCCCGTGGCTCCTTGCGGCGCTGACCATCTACGGCCTCAACCTGCTGCTCGCGGCGTTCGTCGCGCGGCCCGGCCTGCGCCGGCTGGTTGCGCGCGGTGCGGATGCCGACGAGGAGACCTGGTCGCGCCGCGCCAGGACGCAGCGCACGATCGCCTACCTGATGGCCGGAGCCACCGGGCTCATCGGCTTCCTGATGAGCGCCAAGCCGGACCTCTGACGTGAACCTCGCCGGTCTGCGACCAGTCCGGCCAGAGGTGCGGGTCGTCAGAACTGCGGGAACGGCAGGGGCCGGCCAAGCACCAGGTAGATGCCGACGACGATCAGGAGGAGCGCCAGGACGAACACGATCATCCAGCGCAGCACTTCCCACATGGACCATGGCTCCCATCTGCGGTGGAGGTTGGCAGCTCACCCGACACCTAGCGGGTTCCCCGAGGTGCATGGATTCTAGAGAGCCTGTCCACGCGCGCGCCCGTGGCATTGGCGGCCACGCCGCCGGCGAGAGCCCTAGAATCGCCGGCGTGACCCTCCGTCTCTTCGACACCCGCCGCGGCGAGATCCTTCCCTTCGCCCCCCACGACGAGCGGTCCGTGGGCCTCTACGTGTGCGGCGTCACGCCCTATGACACCGGCCACCTGGGGCACGCCTTCACCTACGTCAGCTTCGACGTCCTGCATCGCTACCTGGAGTACCTGGGCTTCGGGGTCACCTACGTGCAGAACCTGACCGATGTCGACGACGACATGCTCCGCAAGGCTCGTGAGCTCGGCGAGGACTACCTGGCCCTGGGCAACCGCCACGTGACCACCTTCCTCACCGAGATGGCAGCCCTCAACTGGCTCCCGCCGGACCGCTACCCGCGCGCCACCGAGCACATCCGCCAGATGCAGGAGCTCATCGAAGCGCTGCTCGCAAACGGCCACGCGTACTGCGCCGA
Source organism: uncultured Steroidobacteraceae bacterium (assembly GCA_964452225.1). Classification (GTDB taxonomy): domain Bacteria; phylum Chloroflexota; class Limnocylindria; order QHBO01; family QHBO01; genus CAVXEH01. The sequence goes on from CAYVLM010000097.1 coordinate 2,408, forward strand.
GGGCAACGTCTTCTATGACGTCGCCTCGCGGCCCCAGTTCGGCGAGCTGTCGCACCTCCCCCGCGAGGCGATGCTGCCGATCGCCAACGAGCGTGGCAACGTGCCCGACATGCCGGGCAAGCGCGACCCGCTGGACTTCGTCCTGTGGCAGCCCTCCGCGCCGGACGAGCCGTCCTGGCCCTCGCCCTGGGGCGCCGGCCGTCCCGGCTGGCACGTCGAGTGCTCGGCGATGAGCATGGCCTACCTGGGTCCGCGCTTCGAGATCCACGGCGGCGGAGGCGACCTCGTCTTCCCGCACCACGAGGCGGAGATCGCGCAGTCCGAGGGCGCCAGCGGCCGGCGGCCGTTCGTGCGCTACTGGATGCACGCCGGGATGCTCCGCTACGCGGGCGAGAAGATGAGCAAGTCGCTCGGCAACCTCGTGCTCGTGCGCGACCTGCTCCGATCCTACTCGGGCGACACGATTCGCCACTACCTGGTGAGCCACCACTACCGCGAGGAGCTCGACTTCCACGAGGCCGATCTCGACGTCTCCGCCGGCCAGGTCGCCACGCTGCGGCGTGCGGTGCGACTGGCGGAGGAGCTCGAGCCGCTGGCACCGGCGGCCGCCGACCCGTCCGCGCTGCACCCGGACGTCGCCGAGCACCGCAGTCGCTTCCTTGCCGCCATGGACGACGACCTGGACACCCCGGCGGCCTTGCCCGAGCTGCACGCCCTGGCGGCCCTCGCCCGCCCCGACGCGCCGCGGCCGCTGATCGTGGATGCGGGATGGATGGTGCGCGAGCTCGGCGCGCGGATCCTCGGCCTGCGCCTCGCAACGGTCACACCCGACCGCGAGCCCGGCGAGATGCCGCTCGGCGCGGCGCGCGCCTGAGGAGCCTGGTGGCCGAGCCGCCCGACGAGGACCTGGTTCCGGCCAGCGTCCGGCTCGGTGCGGTCGTCCCGCCGGAGGACCCGGAGGACTGGCGGCGCCCGCTCACCTGGCTTGCCGCGCTCGGGATGCTGGCGGCGCCGATCGTCGCGGGAGCGTGGTTTGTCGCCGCGCCACCGTCCGCCTCGAGCGAGCCCGTCGCTGGCACCTGGCTCGTGGCCGGGGTGCTCGTCCTGGGCGCCGCCCTGACCGGGAGCACGCAGATCGGCCCCGCTCGCGCCTTCGCCGGCACCCTCGGCGCGGCCCTATTCGCCGCGCTCGTCACGGTGATCGTCGGGGTCGCGCTGGCCGGCCAGCGCCAGGTGGGCGTTGCATCGCCGAGCGTGACGCACGCGTTCCTCGCGGCGGTGGCGGGACTGGCCGGCGCCCTGGCCGCCTCGACGGTGGCGCCCGTCCTGAGCGGCATGCGATCTCGCCTGCGGCGGATCGCGGTCCCGGCCGCCATCGGGCTTGCGGTCGCCGCCCTCGTGCTCCGGATCCTGTTCAGCCTCTAGGAGGGGAAGGGCAATCGGCGCATCGACCGCCTCGAGCGTGTGTTCGACTGGTTCGCGCACGCCTTCGAGGCGTCGCGTGCTGGGTCCAACGCCGGCGCTGAGCGCGGGACCTAGGCGGGCGACTTGCGGCTCAGGCGCTCGGCCAGCCCGCCCACCGTCAGGGCCAGGCCGAGGGCGATGATCCCGATGGCGCCGATCAGCCGGAAGGCCTCACCGCCGAAGGCGGTCGCCAGCGCCAGGTAGGCGACGACCGAACCCGCGGCCACTCCGAACCCGATCCACTTGAAGGCGGGCGCATCCGCGATCCAGCCGGCCACGTACATCCCGATCCCGAAGCTGAAGGGGAGGATCGTCCAGAGCGACGACCAGGTCCCCCAGTCGCCGTTGAGGCTCGTGAAGAGCAGCGCCACACCGGCTCCCAGCAGGACGACGCCGGGGATGACCATCCCGGCGCGCAGCCGCCGGTGCCGCCGCCGGCCGATCAGCGCCGGGCCGGTGAAGAAGAGCGAGAGCACGATCAGCAGCACGGGCCAGTAGGCGAGCCAGCGTTCGCCGACGCCGAGGCTGCCGAACCAGTCGGCGATCCAGCCTGAGGCGAGGACGAGCACGCCAATGACCAGCAGCATCAGGCCGGCGGCCAGCTCGATCGTGCGGCTCATGGCCGCGAAGTATAGGCTTGGGCCGCCATGGCGCTCGATTGGCCCCGACTGCTCCTCCGCCTCCTCGGGAGCCGCACGCCTCGGACCAGCGGGCGCCTGCAGCTGCACGGCCCCGACGAGCCGATCCGGATCCGGCGCGACGGCTGGGGCATCCCGCACGTCGACGCCCGCACCGACGGCGACGCCTGGTTCGCGCTGGGCTTCTGCCACGCCCAGGACCGGGCCTTCCAGCTCGAGCTCCTGCTCAGGATCGGGACCGGCACCCTGTCGGAGCTCATCGGGCCTGACGGTCTGCCCGTCGACCGGCTGATCCGGCGGCTCGGGTTCCGCCGGACCGCCCGGGCTCAGCTCGACCTCCTCGCCCCCGATGTCACGGCGACGATCGAGGCCTACGCGGCGGGCGTCAACGCCGGCCTGACCAGCGGACTGCCGCGGTCGCCCCACGAGCTGGCCCTGCTGCGCAGCCGGCCGACGCCGTGGTCGACCCTGGACGTCTGTGTCTTCGTTGGGCTCCAGGCGTTCAGCCTGTCGGCCAACTGGGACGCGGAGCTCGCCCGGCTCAAGATCCTGGAGTCGGACGGGCCCGAGGCCGTGCGGGCCCTCGATCCGGGCTATCCCGCCTGGCTGCCCGCCACCTCGCCCCCGGGGACGCCGGCCGGGACGCTGGCCGACCACCTCGGCCGGGACCTCGCGTCGCTGCAGGCCGCGCTTCCCATGGGCGGCGCCTCGAACAACTGGGCCATCGGCGGCACGCGAACGGCGTCGGGCACCCCGATCCTGGCCAACGACCCCCACCTGCCGCCCCGCCTGCCGGCACCCTGGTACCTGGCCCACCTCCGCACCCCGGAGTGGGAGCTCGCGGGAGCCTCGTTCGTCGGCGGGCCGGCCTTCCCGATCGGCATCAACGGTCACGGCGCCTGGGGCATCACCGCCGGACTGACCGACAACACCGATCTCTTCCTCGAGGAGGTGGGGCCCGATGGCGCCTCCGTCCGCGAGGGCGACCGCTTTGTCCCCTGCGAGGTTTACGTGGAGCGGATCGCGGTGAAGGGCCGCGATCCGGTCGAGGAGCGGGTCCTGGTCAGCCCCCGAGGACCGCTGGTCACCGCGCTCACCGAGGAGGCCGGTCTCCCGCACGCGCTCTCGATGTCCGCCGTCTGGCTGAGGCCGCTTCCAATGCGGGGCCTGCTCGACGTGGCGCGCGCCCGCTCGTTCGACGAGCTGCGCCAGCCGTTCGCCGAGTGGCCCGGGCCGGCGCTCAACGTCGCCTACGCGAACCGCGACGGGGAGATCGGCTGGCAGCTCGTTGGCCAGCTCCCCCGGCGCCGCAGCGGGAACGGGATGCTGCCGATGCCCGGGTGGGACCCCGCCTGCGGCTGGGAGGACGACCTGGTGCCCTTCGAGGAGATGCCCTGCGTCCGCAACCCCCAGACCGGCTGGGTCGCGAGCGCCAACGCGAGGCCGACCGCCGGGGACGACGGCCCGTTCCTGGGGGAGGACTTCGTTGACGGGTACCGGCTGGCCCGCATCGGGGAGGCGCTGGACAGTCGCGAGGACTGGGACGTCCCGGCGGCGCAGTGGCTCCAGATGGACGTCACCTGCCTCCCGTGGCGCGAGCTGCGCGAGCTGGTGCTCGCGCTCCCGGTCGATGCGGAGCACGACGCGGACGCGGCCCGCGGCCTCGAGCTCCTCGGTGCGTGGGACGGGCAGCTGGCGGCCGACTCCGCCGCGGCGTCGATCTACGAGGCGTTTGCCTCGCAGCTCACCATCCGGCTGGCCCGCGAGCGGGCGCCGTCGGCGTGGGCGTGGGCGATCGGCGCCGGGTTCGGGCCCGTGGTTCCGCGCTCGATCTTCTCGGTACGGGCCATGAGTCGGCTGGTCCGCCTGCTGCGCGAACGGCCCGACGGATGGTTCGCGGGCTCGACCTGGGAGCGCGAGGCGGTCGGCGCGCTCGGCGACGCGGTCCGCGGCCTGGCGGAGGCCCACGGCGCCGACCCGGCGGGGTGGGAATGGGGCAGGCTCCGCACGGTGACGCTGGAGCATCCGCTGGGCGTGCGGCGGCCCCTCGACCGCATGTTCAACATCGGGCCGACGCCCATCGGGGGCGACGCCAACACGCCGATGCAGGTCTCGTCCGGTCCCATCGGCCCCTTCGAGCAGCCCGGCTTCCTGGCCAACACGCGCTGCGTGATCGACCTCGCCGACCCGGCGCGCAGCCGCTTCTCGCTGGCCGGCGGCCAGAGTGGCAACCCGCTGTCGCCGCACTACGCCGACCTGTACCGGCTGTGGCTGCGCGGCGACGGGGTGCCGATCCCCTGGTCAGAGACCGAGGTCGCCGCGGCGACCCGGGCAACCCTGACGCTGGAGCCGGCACGCGCTCCGGGTGCTGGCGAGCCATGAGCGCCCCGGGCCGTCGGGAGACCGCGCTCCGGCGGGGCCGCCTGACGCTTGACCTGGCCATGGGCCTGGTCATGGCCGGCCTGGCCGCGGTGGCCATCGCCGCCTGGATCGAGTACCTGACCCATCCCGGCCTCTCGTTCATCGCGGCCTACCACCGGGGACGGGAGCCGTGGACCGCCATTGGCGCATGGACGATCCTGGTCGGCGGCACCGCGGCGCTGCTCATCGGGGTGGGCATCGCGCTCATCGAGGGCAGCTGGATCCGCCGCCTGCTCGCGGCGGCCGCGCTCGCCATCGGGGTTGTCTGGTGGCTGACCGCCCTGGGCCTCCTGCCCTCGTCCGACG
>CAYVLM010000098.1:0-7131 GCA_964452225.1 uncultured Steroidobacteraceae bacterium
AAGCGCTACGGCGACAACACCGTCTACGACGGCCTGGACCTCGAGCTGGAGCGGGGGCAGCGGGTGGCCCTCATCGGTCCCAACGGCGCCGGCAAGTCGACGCTGCTCAAGATCCTGGCCGGGGTCCTGCCCTTCGAGGGAGGCGAACGCGAGCTGGGCAGCAACGTCCGTGTCGCCTATTTCGCGCAGCACCAGATCGAGGCGCTCGATCCGCGCAGGACCGTCTTCGAGGAGCTGGGCGACGCCGCACCCCGGATGGCCACCGCGGAGATGCGCAAGCTGCTCGGCGCCTTCCTCTTCTCCGGCGACGCGGTGAACAAGAAGGTCGAGGTGCTCTCCGGCGGGGAGCAGACGCGCCTTGCGCTGGCCAAGCTGATGGCCGACCCGGCGAACCTGCTCTGCCTTGACGAGCCGACCAACCACCTGGACATCACCTCGCGCGACGTCCTCGAGGATGCGCTCACCGCCTTCGGCGGGACCCTGGTGCTGATCACCCATGACCGCTACCTGATCCGCAGCGTGGCGAACGCGATCATCGAGGTCTCGAACGGGTCCGCCACGCTCTACGCGGGCGACTTCGAGTACTACGCTGCCAAGCGCGGCCTGGACATCGAGGCGCGGGGAGCCACGGAGGGACGGGCAACTCCGCGCGGCCTGGAAGCTCCCACGCCGCCATCCCGGGAGACGGCGGCCGGATCGGCGGCGCGCAAGCGCGCCGAGGCGGAGGAGCGCAACCGCCGGTACCGCCGCACCCGCGAGGCGCGGGAGAAGCTCGACCGGGTCGTGCGCGAGGCGGCCGAGACCGATGCCGACCTCGCCAGGCTCACCGATCGGCTGGCCGACTCCTCCGTCTACACCGATGCCGACACCGCCCGGTCGCTCATCGCCGAGTACAACGCGGCACGCGACCGCGCCGACCGCCTGGCTGCCGAGCGGGTCGCGCTGGACGAGGAGCTGGCGCGCTCCGCGGCGGACGGGGCCGCGCCCGCCGGCGACCGGAGGTGACGCTCGACACCCGGCGGGCATCGCCGGAGCTCGCAGGCGCCGGCCTCGTGGTCCTGGCTGCCGCCTGCTTCGGGACGCTGGGGCCGCTGTCGCGCTACGCCGGCGATGCGGGTGTCTCCAGCCTCGGGCTCGTGACCTGGCGCGCGGCCACCGGCGGCATCTGCATGGTGGTCTTCATCGCAGGACCGCTTGCCATCGGCCGTCGCCCGGCACGGGGCCCGCGGCAGTGGACCCGGCGCGAGCGCGGCAGCCTGCTCGCCGCCGCCACGGCGAACACCGTGGTGAACCTGTCGGTCTTCGTGGCCTTCGAGCGGATCAGCATCGCCCTGACCCTCCTCGTCTTCTACCTCTATCCGGCGCTGGTGGCGATCGCCTCGGTCGCCTGGTTCGGCGAGCGGCTGGACCGCATCCGCTGGGTGGCCCTTGCGACCTCCGTGATCGGGATGGTGCTGGTCGTGGCCGGGGCCGGCTCGCTCGGCGACCTCGATGCGCTGGGTCTGGTGCTGGCCTTCGTCGGGGCGCTGACCCAGGCCTTCTACGTCCTCGCGGCGCGACACGGCTTCGGTGCGGTCCCCGGCTCCCAGGCGGCTGCCGCGACGATGCTCCTCGCGGCGCTCTTCTACCTGGTGGCGGCGCTGGCGGCCGGGCAGCTGGGCGTCGTGGGCCAGCCCGTGGCATCCGCGGCCGCCCTGTGGCCTGTCCTCCTTGCCGGGGTCATTGGCGCCGGGATTCCCACGGTCGCCTTCATCACCGGGATCCACCTGCTCGGCGCGCCGCGCGCGGCCATCCTGGCAACGCTGGAGCCAGTGGTCGGCGTCAGCCTGGCGGCGGTGCTCCTGGGTGAGACGCCAACGCCGATCCAGGTGGTGGGTGGCATCCTGATCATCGCCGCCGGGGTCCTGCTCCAGCTGCGCGCTCCCGACGAGCTTGCCGAGCACGAGGCGGTGCCGGTCGAGACGTAGCCCCGGCGCTGCGCGAACGAAGCATTGCTCCGAACCGGTCAGGTGCCGGCCATGACGGCAGCATGGACGGCACGGGCGGCGGGCGCGGCCTGGTCGACAGGGACGTCGGCCCACACGACGCGCAGACCGCCCTCGTCGAACGAGCCGGCGCCGTGAGCCGGAAGCGGCAGGAGCTCGGGCATCAGCGCCGCCGGCCCCAGCAGGCTGATACGGGCGATCCGCTCCTTCCGATCGACTGCGAGCAGCAGGCAGGCGGGCGCCGGCGCCGTCCCGCGACGACGCCCGGGCAGCACCTCGGTCATCGGCTTCGAGGCATCGAGGGCACGGACCACCATGCGCAGCCGGCCGCGGCGGGCACGGCGCACGGCCACCGGGTGCACGACCTCCGAGCCGAGCTCGGCCAGCAGCTCCAGCTGCCGCGCATCGACGACCTCCAGGAAACGGGCGCCAGGCACCAGGTTCGGATCCGCCTCCATGATGCCCCCGGTGTCCTTGAACAGCTCGCAGCGCTCGGCGCGGATCGCCACCGCCAGGACCACCGCGGACAGGTCCGTTCCACCGCGTCCCAGGGTGGTGAGCTCACCGTGGGTGCCGACGCCCTGGAAGCCGGCGACGACGGGCACCAGCCCGCCTGCCAGCGCGCCGCGCAGCGGCCGGGAGTAGACCCGGCGCACCTCGGCGCCCAGGTGGGCGGCGGCGGTGCGGATGCCGGCCTCCGCGCCGGAGAACGAGCGCGCCGGTACCCCGCGCGCCTGCAGACCGAGCGCGAAGAGCGCGGCCGACAGCGCCTCCCCGGTCGCGAGCGCTCGATCCGTCTCGCGGGCGAGCGCCGAGTCAGCCGCGTGATGGGGCTGGCGCAGGGAGCGACCACCGTCCGGCAGCAGGACCGCGGCGGCCGCAAGGATGGTGTCGGTGACTCCCTCGAAGGCGCTCACCACCACGACCGGACGCAGCCCTGCCTGCCGCTGCTCCACGACCGCCTCCACCGCCGCCGCCACGTCCCGCGGGCTGCGCAGCACGGAGCCGCCGAACTTGTCCACGACGATGGGCGTGGTCTCGGTCATGTTCCGGGCGGCGCGCTGCCGAGGACCAGCGGAGGCAGCTCCGCGAGCGTGGCGATGAGGGGCACCCCCGGCGCCTCGGGAGCCGGCGAGCGCGATCCGGGCCCCGGTCGCTGGAGGAGCACGCCGTCCATGCCGGCTGACCGGGCGCCCATCACGTCCGCCTGGTAGGAGTCGCCCACCATGACGGCCTCGTGCGGCTCCACGCCCGCCCGGTCCAGCGCGACCCGGAAGAAGGCGGGATCGGGCTTGGCGTAGCCCTCGGCGCCTGAGGCCAGCACGAAGTCCAGGTACGGACCCAGGCCCAGCGCCTCCACGATCTCGCCGAGGGAGGAGCCCCAGTCGGAGATCACTCCGAGCACCGGGCGTGCTCCATCGGCTCCGGCGTGGAGGATCTCGAGCGCCGGCACCACGTCGGGGTAGAGCTCCCACGTGTCCGCGGAGAACTGGGCGACGAGGATCCGGTCGATCAGCCGTCTCCGGCCCCGCATGCCGAGCTCGCGGAGCATGAGGTCGTGGTACCGCCGCCAGGTGGCCTCGATCGCATCGTCGCGGGTCCAGGTGTCGTTGCCCGGCCGGTGGTACTCCTCCCAGAACCAGGCATCGGCCGCTTCCCACGCGCGGCGCAGCTCATCGTCGGTCGGGTCCATTCCATGTTCGCGGAGGACGCCGCGAAGGGCGTCGGCGAGGGTGCGCCGCGGGCTGAGGAGCGTGAACCCCGCGTCCAGGCAGACGAGTCGGTAGCGCATCGGCCCACACGGTAGCGCACGCGCCGGCAGGCGGCCCGTCCGGGCCGCCTGCGCGACGGCGTCCTGCTAGGCTCCGCCCGTGCCCCCGTTGCGGCCGCCGTCCACGGCTCCCACTCCCGCAACCCTGCGCGCGGTTCGGCGCCGGGTGCTGGCCTGGTACGGGGACGCGCATCGCGACTTCCCCTGGCGCCGGACGCACGACCCCTACGCCGTCCTGGTCAGCGAGGTGATGCTCCAGCAGACCCAGGCGAGCCGGGTCGCGGAGCGGTTCGACCGCTTCATGGCCCGCTTTCCGACGGCGACGGCGCTCGCGCGAGCGCCGGACGCCTCGGTGCTCGCCGAGTGGTCCGGGCTCGGCTACAACCGACGCGCCCTCGCCCTGCGGCGGGCCGCCGCCGTGGTGGACGCCCACGGCTGGCCAACAGATCCGGCGCAGCTCGAACGCCTGCCCGGCGTCGGCCGCTACACCGCTCGCGCCATAGCCAGCCTGGCCTTTGGCGTGCCGGTCGGCGTGGTCGACACCAATGTCCGCCGCTGGCTAACGCGGAGGTTCGGGCTCCATGCCCGCGGGGGCGGATCCACGCCCGCGCACCTGCAGGCGCTTGCCGATGCCCTGGCGAATGCGGGACCCGCGGCCACGTCGGCGGACGATACGGCGGCGTGGACGCACGCGACCATGGAGCTTGGCGCGGCCGTCTGCCGCGGTCGAAAGCCGCTCTGCGAGATCTGCCCCATCAGCGCAGGCTGCCCGTCGCGCGGCCGCGCCGTTCCGATGCCGGTGGCCGTCCAGGGCCGGTTCCCCGGGTCGAGACGCGCGGCCCGGGGTGCCATCCTGCACCAGCTCGCCCGCCGGCCAGGGCACTGCATGGCACTGGCCGAGCTGAGCACCGTGATGGGACGCACGCGGGAGGACCGCGACCCCTCGACACCCCTCGAGACGCTCATCCGCGACGGGCTGGTGCACGTGGAGGGCGAGTGGCTGCACCTCGGCCCCCGGGACGAGGCCATCCCGCTCGGTACAATCGGAGCATGAGTGCTGGTGATGCTGCCGGAACGGCCGAACCCCCCGTGACCGGCGCCGATGACCGGGCCGGAGCCATCGCCGTCCGGGTCGGCGACCCGATTCCGTCGATCGGCCTCCGCGCGAGCGACGGATACCTGCTCAACCTTCGCTCGTTCGTGACGCGACAGCCGGCCGCCTTCCTCTTCTTCGCCGCGCCGACAGCGGATGGCGAGCAGCGCCGACGTGGCACGCAGGTGGCGGAGAGCCTGGCGGCGGCACGGGAGCGGTTCGCCGCCGCCGAGGTCGCGGTGATCGGCGTGACCTGTGACAACGAGCGCCAGCAGGCTGCCTGGATCGAAGAGCAGGGGTTTCCGTACCTGCTCTTCAGCGATGAGCGTCGCTCGGCGGTCCACGGGCTCGGGATTCCCGTCTCGCGTGACGGCGACAACATGAACGTCGAGCGCCCGGTCCTCCTGGTGGTCGGTCGCGACGGACTGCTCCGGGCGGTCCTCCACGACCCCGACCCCGAGTACGCGGCGGACATCGTGCTGGCGGCCGTGCGGCGGGCCGAGGGGCTCGACCCCGAGCCGTCCGCGCCGGCCGAACCGTCCTCCTAGCCGGGAGCCCGCCATGCTCGCCGTCCGCCTGCACGCGGCCGGAGAGCCGCTGGTCGTCGAGGAGCTGCCTTCCCCCGATCCGATCGGCACCGAGGTGCGCGTGCGGATCGCCGGCTGCGGCGTCTGCCGCACGGACCTGCACATCGCCCGGGGAGAGATGTCGAGGGTCGAGCTGCCCCTGATCCTGGGGCACGAGGTCGCGGGCTGGATCGAGACGCTCGGCCCCGCTGCCACCGACCCGGCTGCGGCGCTCGGGCTTGCCGTTGGCGACCCGGTGCTGATCTTTGGCGGGTGGGGCTGCGGCGCCTGCGGCGACTGCGCGGCCGGGGATGAGCAACGCTGCGCGACGGGTCGCTCGGCGGGCTTCCAGGCCGACGGCGGCTACGCGGAGGCGATCCTGGTCCCTCACCCCCGCCACCTGGTCCCCCTCGGCACGCTCGATCCGGTGATCGCCGGCCCCCTGGCCGATGCCGGCGCGACCACGCTCCGCGCCGTCCGACGGGCGCAGACCTGGCTGCGTGCCGACGCCACGGCCGCAGTAATCGGCGCGGGTGGCCTCGGCCAGTTCGCGCTGCAGCACCTGCGGCGCCGCCATCCGGCACTTCGCATCGCGGCGATCGAGCCCGATCCGGAACGGCGTGAGCTGGCTGCAACCCTCGGCGCGGACATCACGCTGCCGGAACCCGATCCTGCGCCGGTCCGCGCCGCACTGGGGGCCGGCGCCGATGCGGTCTTCGACCTGGTCGGGACCGACGCCACCCTGGAGGCTGCCGGCCACCTCGTCGCGCCGGGCGGCCTGGTGATGCTGGTCGGCGAGGGCGGCGGCGGCGCGACATTCGGCTTTGGCACGCAGCTCGAGAGCTGGTGGACGACGACCACGTGGGCGTCGGTCGAGGACCTGCGCGAGGTCGTCTCCATCGCGCAGCGCGGCGAGCTCCGCTGGCAATCTGAGCGCATGCCCCTGGTCGAGGCGGATGCGGCGCTGCGCCGGCTCGAGGCCGGCATGGTTCGCGGACGGCTGGTCCTGGTGCCTCCACGCACCGCCTGAGCCTCAAACGGTTGCCTTCGGTCGGTTCGGCGAGTACAACATCTGGGCACTCGGGGAGACGGAGCCAGCGGCGTGAGCACAGACGAGATCGAGGATGCGTACCGCACCCTGCAGGTCGATCCGACCGCCCACCAGGTCGTCATCCGGGCGGCGTACAAGGCACTGGCGCGCCGGTACCACCCCGACGGGGAGGAACCGGATGCGCGCCGGATGACAGCGCTGTCGCGCGCCTATGACCTGGTGCGCGACGAGCAGCGCCGGCGCCTCTACGACGCCCACCGCGAGGTGCTCGGCATCGGGCGCCCGTCCTCCGCGACACCCGTCGGCCCGGGTCAGGGCCCGGGCAACGGCGCAGGCGGGGCGGACGATGCCGCCGCAACCGCGCCGCGTGCCGGCGGTCTCTACAGCCGGACGCAGGCACGCGGCGCCGAGAACGGCGATTCGGGCCGGCTGGACTTTGGGCGCTATGCCGGCTGGAGCATCCGCGATCTTGCCCGACACGACCCCGACTACCTGCGCTGGCTGAGCAGGCACTCTTCCGGGCTGCGCTTCCGCAACGAGATCCAGCGCCTCCTGCCCCGCGACCCCGACCCCGCTGCCGCGGACCGCGGCGGCGCGACGTTCTGAGCACGCCCCCCGCCGCGTCGCCTAGCGGTCCGAGTCACCTCCGAAGAGACGACCGAGGA
>CAYVLM010000099.1:0-7125 GCA_964452225.1 uncultured Steroidobacteraceae bacterium
TCTGCCCGGCATCGTGGTGAGCGTGCAGCCCGTTCGGGAGTACCTCGACGAGAAGGGCCAGGTCGACGGCTCGCTCCTCGCCGACGTGCTCGGATACACCGGCCCCATCAGTGCCGATGAGCTCAAGCAGCTGGCGGGCAGCGGGTACCTGCCCGACGACACGATCGGCCAGAACGGTGTCGAGGCCTCGTTCGAGAACCTCCTGCGAGGCACGTACGGCTCCGAGCAGCAGGAGCGCGACGCGACGGGTCGTCCCATCGGGGTCGTCGGCGCGCCGAAGCAGCCGGTTCCCGGCGCGAACCTGATGCTCACCATCGACGCGCGCCTCCAGCGCCTTGCGACCAAGGCCCTGACCTGGGGGATGAAGGAGGCCGATGTCCGGCAGGGGGTCACGATCGTGATGAACCCCCAGACAGGCGAGATCCTGGCCATGGTGTCGCTGCCGACCTATGACAACAACAAGTTCGCGACGGGCATCAGCACCGCCGACTTCCAGGCCTACCTGAACAACCGGAACCAGCCGCTGCGCAACCACGCGATCCAGGACATCTACCCGCCGGGGTCGACCTTCAAGCTGGTGACCGGCACGGCGGCGCTGCAGGAGGGCGTGACCACCCCCACCAGGCTGTGGCCTACCTACGCCTGCTACCACATCCCGGGCGCGCCGCCGAGCGAGTGCCTGTACGACTGGAACCACGCCGGCTTCGGCTACCTCAACATTCTCCAGGCGTACGCCTACAGCTCCGACACCTTCTTCTACCAGATGGCCATCCACCTCGGGATCGACAAGCTCGCCAAGTGGGCGAAGAACTTCGGCTTCGGCTCGCCGACCGGGATCCAGCTCCCCGGAGAGGCGGCCGGCATCATTGCCAGCACCGAGTGGGCGCAGAGCCAGGGGCGGTCCGCGGTCTACACCGGCGAGCTGGCCCAGGCCGGGATCGGCCAGAACGTCATCGCGGTGACGCCGCTCCAGCTCGCCAACGCCTATGCGGCGCTGGCGAACGGCGGCAAGCTCATGGTGCCCATGATCGTGAAGGGTGAGACCAATGCCTCGGGGAAGCTCATCAGCGAGTTCCAGCCGCAGCTCGCGCACAAGCTGGCCGCGAGCGCCGCGAACCTGCGGCTGATGCGCATCGGTGCCCGCGACGTGATCACGTCCGGGCACGCCTTCAACATCTACCAGGTGCCGCTCCCCGGTGCCCTCTCCGGCAAGACCGGCACCGCGGAATTCGGTGACAAGCTCAAGAACGGGAACCTGCCGTTCCACTCCTGGTTCGTCGGCTGGCTGCCGTCACGGCCGGGCGCAACCGACGCCACGCTCGAGGTCCTGACGTTCACGTACTCGGCGACGGTGCCGGGCAACGTGTCGACCGAGGTCGTGAAGTACTTCTACCAGATGTACTTCGGCGTGAAGGGTGACTACCGCCTCAACCCGCGCACCCTGAGCCTGCTCGGAGGCAACTGACCGATGGGTGCGATTACCTCAACAGTTGTTGACAGCGTACGGGGCCGGGCCCTCCGCGCCTTCGACTGGCAGCTCCTCCTCTATGTCGTGCTGATCCTTGGCTTCGGCGTGGTCATGGGGTACTCGGCGACCTACAACCAGGCCAGCCAGCCGGTGGGCGGGATCAGCCAGACGGTCAGGACCCTGATCTGGATCGGCATCGGCTTTGCCATCTTCTTCGTCGCGGCGTCGGTGGACTACCACTGGCTCGCGACCTTCACCACGCCCGTCTACCTGGTGGTGCTCGCCCTGCTGGGGCTGACCCTGCTGATCGGCCAGAGCCTCAACGGAGCCACCCTCTCGATCAGCGTCGCCGGACTGGACTTCCAGTTCAGCGAGGTGAGCAAGGTGCTGATGGTCGTTGTCCTCGCCGGGTGGCTCGCCGGGCGCCGCGAGCGCATCGGTCGCCTGTCGACCATCGTGGGTGCCGGGATCCTGATGGGGGTGCCGACCTTCCTCGTCTTCCGGCAGCCGGACCTGGGCACCGCGCTGGTGTTCGTGGCCATCCTCGTCGGGATGCTGTTCATGAGCGGCGCCAGCATCGGCTGGATGGCCCTCCTGACCGGCGGCGTCATCGCGGCCGGGCCGATGGTGGTCGGCGCGCTGGCCGACTACCAGCGCCAGCGCCTCTTCTGCTTCCTCAACCCGTACGCCGATCCCCAGGGTGCCTGCTACCAGCTGGTCCAGGCGCTGAACGCCGTCGGCTCGGGCGGCTGGTTCGGCCAGGGGCTCACCGCGGGCCGCCAGAACCAGCTCGGCTTCCTCCCCGTGCAGACGACGGACTTCGTCTTCACGATCGTGGCGGAGGAGCTCGGACTGGTGGGAGGCCTGGTCCTCCTGGGTCTGTTCGCCCTCCTGGTCTGGCGCATCCTGGTGATCGGCTGGGGCGCGCGGGACTCGCTCGGCTCGCTGGTCGCCTACGGGCTGGCGACCATGCTCCTCTTCCAGCTGCTGGTCAACGTGGGCATGGTCATCGGGGTCATGCCGGTCACCGGGATCCCGCTGCCCCTGGTGAGCTACGGCGGCTCGAGCACCATCAGCCTGCTCTTCGGGCTCGGCATCCTCGAGTCGGTCCGCACCCACTCGGACAAGCCCGCCTTCTGACGCCGACGCCGGAAACGGAGGCGGCGCTCAGCCCTCCGTGGCGTCCGTTCCGCCCTCCGGCGCCGGTCCGGGCACCCCTGCCGGTTCCGCCGCCGCCTCCCCGCCGGCTGATCCGCCGTCCCCGGCCGCCCGAGGCCGCCCGCGCAGCACGGCCGAGCGGGCGTCGCCCGCCGGGACCGCCGCCAGCCGCCGCGAGCAGTACCGATAGAGGTCGCGCGCGGCAGCCACCACGGGAGCGGAGAGGATCGCACCGGCGATGCCGAACAGCGCGCCGCCGCCGACCAGGGCCGGGATCAGCACGGCGGGATGGAGGTCCACGGCGTCGCCCATCACCTTTGGCACGAGCAGGTTGTTCTCCAGCTGCTGGACGCCGGTCGACACGGCGATGGCGGCGATGGCCGCGGCCGGCGAGATTGAGATGCCGATGAGCAGCGCGGGGACGGCCGCGATGATGGGCCCGATCACCGGGAACCACTCGAGCACCCCGGCGATGAGGGCCAGGACCAGGGTGAACCGCCCGAACTCGCTGAAGCCGACGAGGGTCAGGATCCCGAAGCCGACCGCCGTGGCGATGAACACGGCCGCGCCAAGGAGCAGCTCGCCGCGCACCCAGCGCCCACCCACTGCGGCCAGGATGGCGAGCACGTTGCGGGCGTCCGGCCTCCAGGCGGGGGGAAGGCCGCCGCTGACGGCATCGGGGAGGCGCTCGCGATCCTTCAGGACGAAGAAGAGCCAGACCGGCACCACGATGAGCCC
Organism: uncultured Steroidobacteraceae bacterium; assembly: GCA_964452225.1. Classification (GTDB taxonomy): domain Bacteria; phylum Chloroflexota; class Limnocylindria; order QHBO01; family QHBO01; genus CAVXEH01. Next base: position 3,365 of record CAYVLM010000099.1, read on the forward strand.
GAAGACGAAGGTCACCGTCCGCAGCACCGTCCCGAGCGTGGGGCCGACCACCGCGCGCAGGAGGTCCACGAGCTGCTGCTGGCTCCGCGCAATGGCGTCATCGAGGAATGAGCGGAACTCGGCGGGAAGCTGGAGCGACAGGTACCAGTCCTCGATCCCGCGCTCGACGTCGGCGATCGCGTTGCCGAGCCGCGGCAGGTTGTCGATGAAGTCGCGCATCTGCCCGGAGATCGGCGGGATGACGAAGGCGATGAGGCCCCAGACCAGGCCGACGACGGCCACATAGGCGATCACCACCCCGGCCCAGCGGGGTATCCCGCGCCCCTGGAGCCAGGTGACCGGCGGGTCGAGGACGAAGCCCAGCGCAATGCCGATGACGAACGCGGGCCACGCACCGCGCGCGCTCCAGGCGATCCAGGCCAGGAGCAGCAGGACGGCCAGGGTGAAGAGGCCGAGCCGATGCCGTTGGGCGGACGCCAGCAGGTCGGTCACCCGGGCATGGTAGCCGAGGGGTCGTCGCGTGACGGGTGGCCAGGCCGGCCCCGCTGGTGGGCGCGGGGCACGCGGGCTACCATGGCCGGACCCACATGACGACACGACGAAGCGACCTCCCACCGCGACATCGGTGGCAGCTGCTCTTCAGCCGAACCGCGCCCGCGCTCCGCATGCGGCAGCAGCAGGTGGTCGACGAATGGGAGCGCGTGCTGCGCGAGTCGGGGCTGCCGCTGTCGGTGAGCAATGCCAAGCGTCCGCGCCCCCGGCTCCAGCTCGCGGCCAACCTGCCAATCGGGATCGAGCTCCGGGGCGAGATCCTGGAGGCCTACTTCGACGACCTGGTGCCGATCGACCGGATCCGGGCCGCGACCGAGCTGCTTCCCGAGGGCCTCGAGCTGGTCGATGCGCGCGAGGTCTGGCACGGCTACCCGTCCGCCGCCTCCCAGGTCCGCGCCGCCGAGTACGAGGTGCGCGTGCGATCGCCGCGCGAGGTGACGTCCGACGAGCTGCGGGGCTCCGTGGTGCGACTGCTGGCCAGGGCACGGCTGCCCGGGATGCGCCGCAGGGGCGAGACCCAGCGGCGCACCGACGTGGGGCAGCGGGACCTGCGCCCGTACATCGAGGACGTGGAGGTGGCCGAGGTCGATCCGGACGGCCTCCATGCCCGCCTGCGGATCGTGCTTCGGCACGACAGCACGGGCGCCGGCCGGCCGGAGGACGTCATCCACGCGCTGGACCTGCCGCTGACCATCGAGCGCACGATCCGGACCCGGCTGGTCTTCGTTGACACTCCCCCCATCGCCCGGTAGACTCCGTGCTCCGCGGGCTGGTCGCCGGCCCGCTTCGCTGTGCGTACGGCGCACGCTGCCGACGCCCCCGAATGAAGCCAGTGGAGAATGAGCATGTACGCCGTCGTCAAGACCGGCGGGAAGCAGTACCGCGTCACGGCCGGAGCCACGCTCTTCGTCGAGAAGCTCGACGGCGAGCCGGGCAGCACGGTCACGTTCGACCGCGTCCTGCTGGTCGGTGACGACGAGAAGGTGATGGTCGGCACCCCGACGGTCAGCGGTGCCTCTGTTCAGGGCACCGTGGTCGGCGCGGTGCGCGGCCCCAAGCTGGTCGTCTTCAAGTTCAAGCAGAAGGTGAAGTACCGCCGCCGCACGGGCCATCGCCAGCAGCTGACCCAGGTGCGCATCGACTCGATCAGCGCCGAAGGAAAGACCGTCACCGCGGAGGTTGCCCGGAAGGCCCGCCCCGCGCGGCGGACGCGCCCCAAGGCGGCCGCCCGCAGGACGAAGGCAGCCCAGCCCACGGGGACCGCTGAAGGCGAAGCTCCTGCCGCTGAAGGCGTAACCTCTGCAGCGAAGCCGTCCCGCCGGGCGCGGACGGCAAAGCCGGCGAAGCCGGTCGTGGAGGAGGCCGCCGCCGCGGAGGGGACAGAAGCGGCCGCCCCCAAGCCGGCTCGCACGCGACGGCGCACGTCATCGGCCGCGAAGGCGTCGGAGCCGGAGGCTGCCGACGAGACCGCCTCGGCCCCGGCAGAGGCCCGGCCCAGGCCGCGGCGCGGCGCGAGGGCCAAGGCCAAGCCGGCCGAGGAGGAGTAGCAGATGGCACACAAGAAGGCGGGCTCATCGAGCAAGAACGGCCGCGACAGCGCCGGCCAGCGGCTGGGCGTCAAGCGCGGCGATGGCCAGTTCGTGCACGCCGGGACGATCATCGTCCGGCAGCGCGGCAGCACCTTCAACCCGGGCGCCAACGTCGGCATGGGGCGCGACTACACCCTGTTCGCCACCGCCGACGGCACCGTCCGCTTCACCCACCAGACCCGAAGCAAGAAGCGCGTCAGCGTCAACGCCACCGAGGCGTAGCTGGCCAGGCACAGGTATCCCAATGAAGCCAGACATCCATCCCGCATACCACCAGGCGCAGGTCCACTGCGTCTGCGGCAATACCTTCACCGTCGGTTCGACCGCCGAGTCGATCCGCGTCGAGGTCTGCTCCCAGTGCCATCCGTTCTACACCGGCACCCAGAACATCGTGGACACCGCCGGGCAGGTGGAGCGATTCCAGCGGCGCATGGAGCGCTCGCTGCGCTGACGGACATGCGCCGGCGCCTGACGGGGTGGCCGGCGCGGCTTGCGCCCCACCTCCTCTTCCTGATCCCCGAGCTGCTGGTCGCAGCCGGTCCCTTCGTCATCGAGACCGTTGCGCGCGCGGGCGACCGCGCGGGCGACCGCGCGCGCTACCGCATGCCGGACTTCTTCTACGGGGGCCAGGCCCTGATCGAGGGCGTCATGATGCGGGGCCGCACCACGGTGGCCATGTCCGTGCGCCCGCCGACCGGGGAGATCGTCACGTACTCGGAGCCCCTGCCTGCCGCGCTCTCCCGCGGCCGCTGGATCAAGGTCCCGTTCGTGCGCGGCATGTTCGTCCTGTACGAGACGCTGGTCCTGGGGACCCGGATGCTGATGCGATCGGCGGCCATCGCCGCAGAGGGCGAGGACATCCAGATCGGGCGTGCGACCCTCATCGGCAGCATGGTCGTCTCGCTGGGCTTCGCGGTGGCGATCTTCTTCGTCCTGCCGCTGGTCCTCTCCGGCGTCGTCCACCGCGACGGCGGCGACCTGGGCGCCAACCTGGCTGAGGGGCTCATCCGCCTCGTGATCTTCGTGGCCTACCTCGGCCTGATCGGCCTGATGGCCGACATCCGGCGCGTCTTCGCGTACCACGGCGCCGAACACAAGGCGATCCACGCCCACGAGGCGCAGCGGCCGCTCACGCCCGCCGAGGTCGACCGCTTCAGCACCGCACACACCCGGTGCGGCACCACCTTCATCCTGATCGTGGTCGTGCTCAGCATCCTGTTCTTCAGCCTGATCCCGCGGACCGGCGTGCCGCTGCTGCTCCTCCTCGTCTCGCGCATCGCCCTGATCCCGGTCATCGCCGCCGTCGGCTACGAGCTGATCCGCTTCGGCGCCAGCCACTACGGGAACCGGCTGGTGCGCGCCGTCTACGCTCCGGGGCTCTGGCTGCAGTCGCTGACGACGCGGCCGCCGGACCACTCGATGCTCGAGGTGAGCATTGCGTCGCTCTCGTCCTGCCTCGCGTCGGACCGTGAGGCGGTGGGATCGTGATCGACCACCTCACCGAGCTGGAGGGGCGCTACGACGAGCTCAGCCGCCAGCTCGCCACGCCGGAGGCGGCCACCGACCCCGCGCTTCTCGCCTCGCTCGGCAGGGAGATCTCCCGCCTGGAGCCGATCGTCG
>CAYVLM010000100.1:0-7113 GCA_964452225.1 uncultured Steroidobacteraceae bacterium
GTCTCGTGGATTGTGCCGGTGACGTGGAACGTGTAGTCGCCCAGCACCGTTGGAATGAGCGGGGCCTCGTAGTCGCCGGGCGTTCCCAGTCCGGTGTCCTCGTCGTAGGTCGGGACAAGGGACATCGGGTCTGAGGTGGCGCTGCCGGTGCTTACTACCACCTTGAGGTCGTCAGGAGTCAGATCGGCAACCGGCTGTCCGTTCGCGTCGTGGATCACCACCTGCACGGCGTTCTGCTCGCCGACGTAGGTGGGTTCCCGCAGCCAGCCGATGGCGACGGTGTACGGGCCGACCTGCTTGACGACGTGGGCCGCGACAGCAGATGCGGCGAGAACGGCCACAAGGACGCCGACGGCAGCGGCCGCCAGGCGACGGGTGGTTCGGGACATGAGAGCTCCTCGTGCGTGCGGGGGCGGTGGCATGCCGGGGCCACGAACCGGTGCGCGAGGTGGCAGCGCCCCGTCGATCTCGATCGATCGATGCGCCTAGTGCGCGCAGCCCCTCGCGGCGGGAAGACCCGGAGGAGATCGCCCGGCGCCGTGGCCGCCGAGGACCAGGATCGGCCTACGGTCACGGATGGCCGGCCGCGGCAACGCAACGTGCAGGGGACGCGCGCCGCCGGCCAGGACCTGGTGCAGCCGCTCCTCGAGCAGGTCGCGCCGCCATCTGTACAGGGCGCCGATGGCGCCGACGAGCAACGCGACGCCCGCGAACAGCATGGGTATCGCCGGCGAGTAGCCCGGTGACCCCATCAGCACCCCGAGACCCGGCAGCGGCAGCCCTGCTGCGGCATGCTCGAGGTTCTCCGAGACCACAAAGCACGCGAGGGCCACCGCGAAGATCACCAGCCAGAGCATCACGGCGTGACGGACGAGGTCCTGCCATCGCCCGGATCGCACCTCCACCTCCCCGCGCTTGAGGCGTGTCGCAAGCGCCCGAAGGGTCAGGAGCCGCCGCGCTGCGAGCAGGATCAGCAGGACGGCGATCCCCACCGCGGTCGCGAGGCAGACGAGCCACGAGATTCCATGCCCCGTCCGCGCCAGCGCCGCGCCCATGCTTGTCCCGTAGGCAACCAGGAAAGCGAGGTCATGCGCCAGCACGAACGCAGCGAATGCCATGCCCATGCTGGAGAGGATGGTGTCGCGGCGGCCCATCACGCCCGAACTCTAGGCCATCGCGAGCGCGAGCGCGAGCCCGGGCGGGGGGCGTGATGAGCCAGACCTCGGGTCCCTATTGCGACTGAGTCTCAACTCAGGTATTGTAGTCGGCCATGCGCGCGAGGCATTCGTCCATCACCCCGGCGCTCGTCGCCGCGCTCCTCGTCGTCGTGGTCGCGGGCGGGTGCGCTGCGGCTCCCGGGTCATCGGGCGATGGCGCGGACCGGATCGGCGTGGTCACCACCACCACCGTCTTCGCCGACCTGGTCGCCAACGTCGGTGGCGACCTGGTAACCGTCACGAGCCTGGTGCCGAAGAACGGCGACGTGCACACCTACTCCCCGCGGCCGTCCGACGTGCAGGCGGTGGCCAACGCCCAGCTGCTCGTGATGAACGGGCTCGGGCTCGACAACTGGCTCGAGAAGACCATCAGCAGCGCGTCAAGGGAGTCCACGCCGCTCGTCAAGCTCGGGCCGGGACTGAGCGGGGTGGCGCTGCTGCCGGGCGACGAGCCCGGGACCGAGAACCCGCATCTGTGGATGGACGTGCGCTACGCGGAGGGCTACGTGGACGAGATCGTGGCCGCGCTCTCGCGGGTCGACCCCGGGCACGCGGGCACCTACCGCTCCCAGGGCGACGCCTACAAGGCCCAGCTGACGACCCTGGATGCGTGGGTTCGCCAGCAGATCGCCACCATCCCGCCCGCCAACCGCAAGCTGGTCACCTTCCACGACGCGTTCCCGTACTACGCCCGCGAGTACGGGATCACCATCGTCGGCGTCGCGGTTGAGGCGCCGGGGCAGGATCCCAGCGCCGCCTACACGGCACAGCTCATCGACGCGATCCGCGCCGCGGGAGTGAAGGCGATCTTCAGCGAGGCCCAGTTCCCCGCCAAGCTGATGGACCAGATCGCCTCCGAGACGGGCGCCCGGGTGGTGTCCAACCTGTACGACGGCTCGCTTGGCGACCCGCCGGTGACCAGCTACGAGGCCATGATCCGCTGGGACACGCAGCAGCTGGTCGACGCGCTCGCCAGCTAGGGGCCGCCGGCTGGTGGCCTCCCCGCCACCAGCCTGCCCATGCACCGGCGTCAGTCCAGCACGAGCTCCGCGCTCACCTCGTCGGCCGTGCGGTGGATCGTGAACCCCAGCTTCTCCGAGATCCGGATCATGGCGCCGTTGTCACGCAGCATCTCGGCCACGATCCGGTTCAGGCCCTCGTCGCGGCCAATGGCCACGAGCCTTCGCAGGAGCTCCGTTCCGAGCCCGTGGCCCTGGAACGGATCCGCGACCAGGATCGCGAACTCCGCGGTCCCCGGCGTGTTCGTCTGCGACAGGCGACCGACCGCCGCGATGCCGCGCTCGCCGGTCCCGCTGTCCTCGTGCTCGGCCACGAGCGCCAGCTCGCGGTCGTAGTCCCCGAAGCAGACCCGCACCAGGCGCTCGTGGGCGATGCGGCGATCGAGGCCCAGGGCCGCGAAGTATCGGTAGTAGACCGTGTCCTCCGACAGCTGCCTATGGAACGCGACCATGGCCGTCTCGTCCTCTGGCCGGATCGGCCGGATCAGGAACGACTCGCCGCGACGCGAGCTCCATGGCTCGACGTACTGCAGCGGGTAGGGCCGGATGGCGGGCCGGGGCAGCTGGTCGGGCGGCATGTCCACCGGGTGCAGGATGACGCGCGCGTCGAGTGCCAGCAGCCCGTCCTCCGAGGCAAGCAGGGGGTTGATCTCCGCCTCCGCGACCCGCGGCAGCTCGACCACCAGCTGGCTGAAGCGCACCAGCAGCTGCGCGAGGGCGTCGAGGTCCACGGCGGCCCGGCCCCGCACCCCCTTGAGCGCGGCGTAGATCCGCGTGCGCTCCATCATCCGGCGGGCCAGCGTGGTGTTGAGCGGCGGCAGGCCGAGCGCACGATCCCGGAAGACCTCGACCAGCTGGCCGCCCAGCCCGAAGAGGAGGACCGGCCCGAACTGCGCGTCGATCGAGCTGCCCACGATCAGCTCGTATCCCTTCCACTCGACCATGGGCTGGACGGTGACCCCCTCGAAGTGCTCCGACCCGCGCCGCTCCCCCACCGCCTGCTGGATGGCCCGGTACGCCGTCCGCACCGCGTCGGCGTCACGCAGGTTGAGCTGCACTCCGCCGACATCGGTCTTGTGGGTGACGGTGTGGGAGTAGAGCTTGAGCACCACCGGGTAGCCGATGTCGTCCGCGGCGGCCACGGCCTCCGCCTCCGCCTGGGCGATGCGCATGGGCGTGATCGGGATCCCGTAGGCGGCAAGCAGCTCCTTGGACTCCGACTCGGGCAGGATGGTGCGGCCCGCGGCATGCGCCGCGTCGATCAGCGCGCGGGCTCGCTCGCGATGCAGGGCGCTCTCCGCGTCGCGCGGGAGGGACGGCGTCTCGTACAGCGCCCGCAGGTCCTCGCTGTAGCGCCACAGGTCGTTGAACATCTGCGTCGCGCTGTCGGGGTACGGGAACGTGGCGATCCCCGCCTCGCGCAGGATGGAGGCGCCCATCTCGACGTCCAGGCCGCCCATCCAGGCGGCCATCACCGGCTTGCCCGTGGAATGGGCGAACGGGACGAGCTGCTGGGCGGTACGGGTCGGGTCGGTCATGGCCTGCGGGGTGAGGATCACGAGCAGGCCGTCGCTCTCCGGGTCCGCGGCCGCAATCTCCAGGGCAGCGGCGAAGCGCTCCGGGGGAGCGTCACCGATGATGTCGATGGGGTTGGCGTGGCTCCAGGTCGCCGGGAGGACCGCGTTGAGCTTCTCGACCGTCGCGGCGCTCAGGCTCGTGAGCTCGCCGCCTCCGGTGATCAGGGCATCGGTCGCCATCACCCCCGGGCCCCCGGCGTTGCTGACCATGGTCAGGCGCCTGCCCTGCGGCCTCGGCTGCTTGCCGAGCACCTCGGCGAGGTTGAACAGGTCCGCGATCCGTTCGGCGCGAAGCACGCCGGCGCGCCGGAAGGCCGCGTCGAGCACGTCGTCGCTCCCAGCCAGCGAACCGGTGTGCGAGGCGGCCGCCCGCGCGGCCTCCGCGGTGCGGCCCGGCTTCATGACGATGATCGGCTTGGTGAGGGCCACCTCCCGTGCCGCGGAGAGGAAGGTGCGCGCGTCGCCCACCGTCTCCATGTAGATGACGATCGCCTCCGTCGCCGGGTCGCCGCCCAGCCGGTGGATCATGTCGCCCCACCCGACGTCGGCCATGGAGCCCAGCGAGACGACCGAGCTGAAGCCGACCTTCTCGCGCCGGCTCCAGTCCAGCACGGCGGTGATCAGCGCCCCGCTCTGGCTCACGAAGGCGAGCCGTCCGGCGGGCGCCATGGCCGCCGCAAAGGTGGCGTTCAGACCCGTGACCGGGCTCATGACGCCCAGGCAGTTGGGGCCGATCACCCGCACGCCGTGGCGGCGAGCCTCCTCCACCACCCGCCGCTCGAGCTCGGCGCCCTCCGGCCCGACCTCCTTGAAGCCCGCCGAGATGACGATCACGGCGCCGATGCCGGCGGCGGCGCACTCGCCGATCAGGTCGGGCACCGTCGGCGGCGGCGTGACGATGACCGCCAGGTCCACCTGCTCGGGGATCGACCCGACATCGGGATGGCTGTGAATGCCGAGCACGCTGGATCGCTTGGGGTTGACCGGGTACACGGTTCCGCCGAAGGGCGACGCGATGAGGTTGGTGAGGATGGTGCGCCCCACGCTGCCCGCCTTCTCGGTCGCGCCGATGACCGCAACCGCCCGCGGCTTGAAGAACGCCGCCAGCGGCCGGTAGCTGGCGCGGAGGATGTCGCTCGCCTTGTCGGTCGGCCGCGGCGGTTCGACCGGAGTCTCTGTCGTCATGCCGTCGAGCATACGCTGGCGCATCGGCGGCCGGGAAAAGCCAGCGGTCGAGGATGGATCGCCAAACGGCCCCTGCCTTCGTGCCGTGTGGCCCGTGGCCGCAGTCACGCGATGAAGGCCGACCGGTCCTCTCTTGCGACTCAGTCTCATTTCAGGTACCATCGGCTGGTCATGGTCGAAAGCGCCGACATCGTCGACTCCCTGGCCGGCGCCGGACGGCGGCTGACGGGCACGCGGCGGGCGGTCGCCGAGATGATCGCCGCCCAGCCGGGCCACTTCACCGCGGACGAGCTGCTGGCGGCCTCGCGTGAGCGGAGACCGGCGGTCGGGCGGGCCACGGTCTTCCGAACGCTCGACCTGCTCGGCTCGCTGGGCCTCGTGGAACGCGTCGATCTCCCGGACGGGACGCACGCCTACCTCGCCTGCCAGCCGGCCGGGCATCACCATCACATCGTCTGCGAGCAGTGCGGGCGCAGCGTCGAGATCGGCGACCTGGGCCTCTCGCCCATCCTGGCACGGGTCGAGCGGGAGACCGGCTACACGCTGCGGAGCCACCGTATCGAGCTCTTCGGGCTCTGTGGCGCCTGCGCCGCCGGGCCTGCGCGTCGCCGCACGCGCCGGCACCCGAACCGATGACGCAGCAGCACGAGCAGGGGCAGGAGCACGAGCATCACCCCGGGCATCCCGACCATGCCGGCGAGCCCGGTCACGCTCTCCACGCGAACCACCACCTCGCGGTGCGCCTGGCGGGCGTCACGGTCGGATACGACCATCGGGCAGCGCTGGAGGGCGTCAGCCTCGAGATTCCCGCCGGCTCGCTGGTCGCCATCTTCGGTCCGAACGGGGGCGGCAAGACGACCCTCCTCAAGGTGATCGCCGGGCTCCTCCAGCCCTGGGCGGGCGTGGTCGAGGTGCTCGGCGCTGCCCCGGGCCGCGAGGCGCGGCGGATCGCCTACGTGACCCAGGCGGAGCTCGTCGACTGGTCATTCCCCGTCAGCGTCTGGGACGTGGCGATGATGGGACGATACCCGCGCCTCGGTCCGGGGCGGCGGCCGGGTCGGGCGGACACGGAGGCGGTGCAGATCGCCCTCGAGCGCGTCGGGATGGCCGACCGACGTCGCGACCAGATCGGCGCCCTCTCCGGCGGGCAGCGCCGGCGGGCGTTCCTGGCGCGCGCGATCGCCGCCGCACCGGACCTGTACCTGCTCGACGAGCCGGTGACCGGGGTGGACATCACCACCCAGGAGGACCTGATGGCGCTCCTCGGCTCGGAGACCAAGCTCGGGCGCACCGCCATCGCGACGACGCATGACCTCGCGGCGGCGGCGGAGCACTTCGGAACCGTGGTGGCCCTCAACCGCCGGGTCATCGCCGTGGGCGCCTCGTCCCTGGTGCTCGATCCGGACGTCCTGAGCACGACCTACGGCGGCCACCTGCTCGTCCTCGGCAACCGCGCGGTCGTCCTGGACGATGCCCATCACCACGATGCCCCGAGCGGGGGCGAAGAGCACTACCACGAGGATCGCCGCTGATGCTCTCGCCGATCCTGGACCCGCTCGGCTACGAGTTCTTCCTCCGTGCGCTCGTCGCGTCGGCTGTCGTCGGCGTGGTCTGCGCCGTGGTGGGGTCCTACATGGTCCTCCGCGGCCTGGCCTTCATGGGGGACGCGCTCAGCCACTCCGCCTTCCCGGGGGTGGTGGTGGCGTACATGATCAAGGGGCCGTTCTACCTTGGTGCCGCCATCGCCGCGGTGGCCACGGCCCTCGCCATCGGATGGGTGACCCGGCGAGGCCATCTCCGGACCGATACCGCCATCGGCGTGCTCTTCGCGGGAATGTTCGCCCTGGGCATCTTCCTGTTCAGCCGCATCCCGAACTACGTGGGCGATCTCTTCGGGTTCCTCTTCGGCGAGGTGCTCGGGATCAGCACCGCCGACCTGATCGCGCTGGTCGTCCTGGCGGCGCTGGTGCTGGCGGTGGTCGCCCTCCTCTGGAAGGAGCTGCTGTACACGACCTTCGATCCGCTGGGGGCGGCGGCATCGGGCCTTCCGGTGGCCCGGCTGGACTACCTGCTCCTGGCGCTGATCGCCCTGACCATCGTGGTCAGCCTCCAGGC
>CAYVLM010000101.1:0-7107 GCA_964452225.1 uncultured Steroidobacteraceae bacterium
TGCTGGAAGGGCGTGCGCCTGCTGGCCCGGTTCGAACGCGGGGAGGTCACCCTCTCCGACGAGCGCGGCCTTCCCCCCGACGCCGAGGTCGGCGAGGCGGCGGGGCCGCTGTCCAGGGCGATCAGGGCAGAGCAGGCGCTCATCGACGGCAGCTGGACCGCGATGCCGTTCGTCGGTGAGCGGACGGCTGCCCACGCGTCGTCCGACACCGCCACCGGGGTCTCCGGCTCCCGGGGAGGTCCTGATGCGGGCGCCCCCGAACGGCGCACCTTCGTGGTCTGGGACCTGATCGAGCTCGACGGCCAGGGCCTCCATGACGTTCCTCTCCTGGAGCGCCGCCGGCTGCTGGAGTCGGTGATCGAGGAGAACCGCTGGGTTCGGGTCACCCCCGCCGTGCGCATGCCGATTCGGGGATGGCTCGGCGCCTGGCGGGGCAACGGGTTCACGCACTACGTGGCCAAGCACATCAACAGCCGCTACGAGCCGGGAGCGACCGCCCCCGACTGGCTCAAGATCGCGATCGACCCGGGGATGGCCGGCACGATCCGGCGCTTCTTCGGCGGCCGCCGCACCGTCCACAGGATCCACGACTGAGCCCCGCATGGCGGCCGGGAGACCCGGTCGGGCCCGCGCCGGTGGCGCGTGCTACGCTAATCGGCAAGCGCTCCGGACACGCCGCAAGGAGGTCCGACCTGACGTCCCAACCCGCCGCTCGCCCCGCTTCGGCGCTCGATGAGACGGGCCTTGCGGAGGTCCGCCGCATCGGCAGCGCCGACCTGATGGTCGGCATCCCCTCGTTCGAGAACGCCGAGACCATCGGCTACGTCGTGCGTGCCGCCACGGCGGGCATGGTCCAGTACTTCCCCGACCTCAAGCCGGTGCTGGTGAACAGTGACGGCGGCTCGCCGGACGACACGCCGCGGGTGGCGGTCAGCACCGAGAGCCCCGACTACATCGAGAAGGTGATCCTGGTCAGCCCGCGCCACAAGCTCCAGCGAGTGACCTTCACCTACCAGGGGATCAGCGGCAAGGGGACCGCGGTCCGTGCCCTGTTCGAGGTGGCCCGCGAGCTGCAGGTGAAGGCCATGGTGATGGTCGACTCGGACCTGCGGTCCATCGTGCCGGAGTGGATCGAGCTGCTGGCCGGGCCGATCCTCAAGGGCGGCTACGATTTCGTTGCGCCCCTGTACGCGCGGTACAAGTACGACGGCACCATCACCAACAACATCAGCTATCCGCTGACCCGGGCGTTGTACGGGGTCCGCATCCGGCAGCCCATCGGCGGCGACTTCGCGGTGAGCGGCGATCTCGTCTCCCGCTACCTGGAGCTCGGCACCTACGACGAGGCGACGGCGCGCTTCGGGATCGACATCTGGATGACGCACTCGGCGGTCAACGAGGGCTACGCGGTGTGCCAGGCACGGCTCGGCGCCAAGATCCACGATGCCAAGGACCCGGCGTCCGACCTTGGGCCGATGTTCCGCCAGGTCGTCGGCACCCTCTTCAACCTGGCCGGCTTCTACGCCGACCGCTGGCTTCGAGTGAAGGGCAGCCACCAGATCCCGGAATACGGATTCGAGCGGGTCATTGCCCCGGAGCCGATCACCGTGAACCACGCCAAGCTGGTCGACGCCTTCGACTCGGCGAGGCCGACGCACCGCCAGGTCTGGAGCGAGTTCCTGCAGCCCGAGCAGCTGGAGCGGGTCATGGCCCTCGAGGCGCCGGAGGATCCGGGGGCCTTCCATTTCCCGGCCGAGCTGTGGATCCGCTGCCTGTACGACGCGCTGGTCGCCTACCACGCCCCGGGCGTCGACAGCGAGCGCCTGCTGGCAGGCCTCACGCCGCTCTACTTCGGCCGCACCGCGGGCTTCATCTCCGAGACCCTCGAGCTCACCACCGACCAGGCGGAGCGGGCGATCGAGGCGCAGGCCCGCGAGTTCGAGGAGCTCAAGCCGTACCTGGTCAGCCGTTGGAACGCGATGCTGGCCGACCGCGTCGTGACCAGCGGGGCGGACGCCTGATGGCCGCCCGACGGCGGGGACCGTACCGGATCCTGCTGCCCCTGGCCAATCCGCGCACCGCGCGCGACCTGGTGCGCATCGGTGCCGGGATCGGCACCGCCATCGCGGCGCGCCGGCCAAAGGAGATCACGGCGCTCGGCATCGTGGAGGTGCCGGAGGACCAGTCCCTCTCGGAGGGAGCGACGAGCGCCAGGACTGCGCGGCGGTTGCTGCAACGGGTGCTCGCCTTCGGTGACGAGGAGGGCGTCGAGATCCGGACCATGGTGCGGATCGGCCGCCGCGCCGCCGAGGGGATCATCGAAGCGGTCGCCGAGGAGGGCGCCGACCTGCTCATCTTCGGCTGGGGCGGGCCCCCCACCACCGGTCGGCAGGCGGGTGGCTCCGAGCCCGAGGAGGAGCTCCCCGCTCCGCCGGTCCAGCCGCCGGTGCCGACCGTCTTCTCGCCCACCATCGACGCCGTCGTCCGCCAGTCGCCATGCGACATCGCCGTCGTCAAGCAGCGTGGCCTGGACCAGGTGAAGTCGATCCTGGTGCCGGTGCGCGGCGGTCCGCACGCCGAGCTGGCATTGAAGGTGGCCCGCGACCTCGCACACCGCTTCGACGCCCGGATCGTGGTGATGCACGTGGTGCCCAACGGGATCGGCGACCGCGCCTGCGAGCGGCAGCGCCAGGCCCTGGACCGTTTCATCCGCGAGCACGGCGGCACCCGGCGCGCGGAGGGCATGGTGCGCGAGGCGGCATCGGTCAGGCAGGCGATCATCCGCGAGGCGACCCATCACCAGCTGGTGATCATGGGCGCGTCGGCCGCGCCGACGAATGCCGGCCCGGACGGGCGCTTCCTGTTCGGCACCCTGGCCGACACGGTCGCCTCCCGGGCCAAGCCAACGGTGATCGTGGTGAAGACGCGCCAGCAGCTGGGCCTGGCGACCTTCGACGAGCTGCGCGAAACGGAGGGGAGCCTCCCCGAGGCGGACGCCTACGTCGAACGCAGCCAGTCGCTGACGACCATCGTGGACCGCTGGTTCGCCGAGAACACCTTCCATGCCGGGGAGTTCAGCGACATTCGCAAGCTGCTCGCGCTGAAGGAGAAGGCCGGCCTCACCGTCAGCGTCGGCCTGCCCGCGCTGAACGAGGAGAAGACCATCGGCCTGGTCATCAAGCGCATCAAGGGGGCGCTCGTGGACCGGGTGCCCCTCATCGACCAGCTGGTGGTGATCGACTCGGACTCGGAGGACCGCACCCGCGAGATCGCCGAGGACCTCGGGGTGCCGGTGATCCGGCACAGCGCGATCCTGCCCGAGACGGGCACGTTCAGGGGCAAGGGCGAGGCGCTCTGGAAGAGCCTGCACGTCCTCGACGGCGACATCGTGGCCTGGATCGACACCGACATCAGCAACATCCAGCCCCGCTTCGTGTACGGGCTGCTTGGCCCGCTGCTGCGCGAGCCGCGGATCAGCTACGTGAAGGGGTTCTACAAGCGGCCGATCCGCGACGGGGGGACCATCGTGCCCGAGGGAGGCGGACGGGTCACCGAGCTGATGGCCCGGCCGCTGCTCAACCTGTTCTTCCCCGAGCTCTCGGGGCTGATCCAGCCGCTGGCGGGCGAGTACGCGGGACGCCGCGAGCTGCTCGAGTCGCTGCCGTTCTTCACCGGGTACGCGGTGGAGATCGGGCTCCTGGTGGACATCCTCGACCACGCGGGCCTGCCGGCCATCGGCCAGGTCGACCTGGAGCGGCGCATCCACCGCAACCAGCCGCTGCCGAACCTGTCGCAGATGAGCTTCGTGATCCTGCAGGCCGCCATGCGCAAGCTGGAGGAGCGCCATCGGATCGAGCTGCTGACCGAGATGGGGCGCACCATGAAGCTGATCAGCCACGGGGACGGCAACCGGTTCAGCCTGAACGTGCGCGAGATCGGTGATCAGCTGCGGCCGCCGATCAGGACCATCCGCGCGTACCAGGAACGCCGCCGGAAGCTGAGGAGCACGGATGGAGGGCGCACGACGGCCATCCCGCTGGGCAGCACTGGCGGGCGCGCTGCTCCTCGTTGCCTGCGGCAGCCAGGCGCCGACCCCCGCGACGTCGGCGGGGCACGCCTTCGCGGACCGGCTGCGGGACGCGGTGGACCCCGCGGCGATCGTGAGCGACCTTGACACGCTGGCGGCGATCGCCCAGGCCAACGGCGGAACCCGCGCTGCCGGCACCCCCGGCTACGACGCGTCGGTCGACTTCGTGGCGGCCGCCCTCCGTGACCTTGGCTACCGCGTCCGTCTCGACACGCTCACCATCCCGTACTTCACGGAGGCGGACACCGGCACGATCGAGGCTTCGGGCGCCCCGGCATTCCATGCCGGGCGGGACTTCAAGGCCATGATCTTCAGCGCCTCCGGCGACCTGCGGGCGAGGGTCGTGTCCGTCGGCTTCAACCGCGCGGCCGACCCGGTGGGGTTCGCGGCGCATGCGACCGGGTCCGGGTGCACCGCGGGCGAGCTGCCCGCCTCGGTGCGGGGTGCCATCCTTCTCGTCCAGCCGGGTCCCTGCTACCGGCGGGCCCAGGCGGAGGCGGCCCAGCAGGCGGGGGCGGTCGCCATCGTCGTCGCCTACCCGCAGTGGGAGCCCGGCTTCGTCCTGCGCCCGACGCTGATCTACCCCGACGGGATCGGCATCCCGGTCATCGGCGCAGCGCGCGAAGTGGGGCTGGCACTGGCCGATGCCGCTGATGCGGGAACAACCGTCCATCTCGCAACAGAGACCTCGATCGTCGACCGCCCGGCGGCCAGCGTGATCGCCGACACGCCGGGGGGCGATCCCGGCCGGGTCGTCATGCTGGGCGGCCATCTCGACTCCGTGATCGACGGCCCCGGGATCAACGACAACGGGTCGGGCACCATGACGATCCTCGAGATCGCGCGGCGCCTGGCCGCCATCGGCCCGTCAACCACCACGGTCCGCTTCGCCTTCTGGGCGGGCGAGGAGATTGGCCTCTACGGCTCCTCGCAGTACGTCCGCGGCCTCGCCTCGGACGAGCTGGCGGCCATCGAGGTCTACCTCAACTTCGACATGCTCGGCTCGCCGAACGGTGGACGGCTGGTGTACGCGGACGCGGACGCGGCGCCGGGCTCCGGTCGCGTGACCGAGCTGTTCGAGTCGGTCCTGGCCGCCGCCAACCTGGCGAGCGAGCGGCTCGACCTGTCCGCCGCCTCGGATCAGTACCCGTTCGCCCAGGCCGGCGTGCTCACCGGCGGCCTCTTCTCCGGCGCGAACGAGTACAAGACCGAGGACCAGGCCGCGACCTTCGGAGGGACCCCCCGGGCGCTCTTCGACGCGTGCTACCACCGGGCCTGCGACCTGCCCGCCAACGTCGACGCGACCCTCCTGGAGCAGATGGCGCGGACGGCCGCATACGTCACCGGCCTCCTCGCCTCCGGCGGGGCCGTGGCCGCAACCTAGCTATCCTTAGACCGATGCCGACGCATTCCCTGCGGATCCTGGTCGCCCCCGATTCCTTCGGCGGTGCACTCGACTCTGTCGCCGTCTCGACCGCCATCGGTGCCGGCTGGACGCGGGTCCGGCCCGGCGACCATCTCGAGCACGTTCCCATGGCGGACGGGGGCGAAGGGACCCTGGCCGCCATCGTCGATGCCCTGGGCGACGACTGCGAGCGCCGGACCGTGATCGCGCACGATCCCCTGGGTCGCGAGGTGGAGGCGGGCTGGCTGCTGCTGGACGGCGGGAAGGCGGCCTTCGTCGAGATGGCCGAGGCCAGCGGGCTGGCACGCCTCGCTCCCGATGAGCGGACGCCGGAGACGGCGCGCCGCGCCTCGACCCGCGGGACCGGGGAGCTCGTGAAGGCTGCCCTCGACGCCGGTGTCGAGCGGATCACCATCGGGCTCGGCGGCTCGGGGACGAGCGACGGCGGCTCCGGGATGCTGGCCGCGCTCGGGCTTCGGCTCACCGACCGCGGTGGCAACGACCTGGAGCCCGGTGGCGCAGCCCTGGCGGAGATCGCCAGGGCCGATCCGGCGGGGCTCGACCCGCGGCTGGCGCAGGTGACCCTGACCATCGCCAGCGACGTGACGAACACCCTGACCGGCAGTACCGGTGCGGCGGCCACCTACGGTCCGCAGAAGGGCGCTGATCCCGCAACGGTCGCCGAGCTGGATGCCGCGCTCAGGCGCTGGGGCTCGGCGATCGAGAAGGCGACCGGGCGCCTGGTCGCGGACCTGCCCGGTGCGGGAGCTGCCGGGGGGACGACCGCCGGGCTGCTCGGCTTCACCGGGGCCGTGCTCAAGCCGGGCGTCGAGGTGGTGGCCGGGATCGTGGGGCTCGCGGAGCGGATGGCGAACGTCGACCTGGTCATCACCGGCGAGGGGCGGGCCGACGAGCAGACGCTGTCGGGCAAGGCGGCCATGGGCGTGGCCCGGCTCGCGCGTGCGCGGGCCCCGGTGATCCTGCTCTGCGGCGCCCTCGGGCCGGGGGCCGCCACGCTCGACGCGTCGGGGGCGTTCGCCCTGGTGCAGCCTATCGCGGACCGTCCCATGGACCTGGCCGCCGCGATGGGTGACACGCGGCGGCTCCTGGAGAATGGCGCGGAGCGGCTGGCTCGCAGCGTCAACATCGGCATGGATCTGGCGCGTGCCTGAGCGGGCAACCCGCCCGAAGAGACCCCGCCGGCGCGGGCCGAGCCCGCGGAAGCTGGCGGCCGACCGCCGGAAGCGGCGCGTCCTGGTTGCCCAGGTGCTGGGTCGCCTGGGCGAGCGCTACGACCGCCCGCGCTGGACCGGCCCCAGGCTGGACGTGGTGAGCGAGCTGGTGCTCACCGTCCTGGCCCAGAACACCGCCGATGTGAACTCGTTCCGGGCGTTCAGCGCCCTGCGCGCCCGCTATCCCGACTGGGAGGCGGTGCTGGCCGCTCCGACCGACGAGCTGGAGGACGTGATCCGGCCCGGCGGGCTGGCGCCCACCAAGTCCCGTCGCATCCAGCACGTGCTCGCCGAGGTCAAGGCGGCGCATCCCGACTGGGACCTCTCGTTCCTCGGGGAGGTGCCGCTCGACGAGGCGCGCGACTGGCTCACCGCGCTGCCCG
>CAYVLM010000102.1:0-7087 GCA_964452225.1 uncultured Steroidobacteraceae bacterium
CGCAGACGTCCGCCGACGACGCCGACGTCGGCCCGGATGGCGGGTGCGCCGCTCCCGTCGACGAGCGTCCCGCCGCCGATCAGCAGGTCGACGGCCTCGCCCATCAGGCCACGGGTCCCTCCAGGCGACGCCCGCGGACCCAGGCGCCGCGAACCATGGCGGGACCGGCCCGGAAGATGAGCCGGCTGGCCAGGTCCTCCCCCTCGTCGTCGGCCAGGTCCCGAACGGGCAGAGTGGTTGCAGCGTCCACGGCGATCAGGTCCGCCTCCTTGCCGGCCTCCACCGAGCCGATGCGGTCCTCCAGGCCAAGGACCCTCGCCCCGCCCAGCGAGCCGAGGCCAAGCCACTCCACGGGCGAGAGGAGCGGGTGCGCGTCGCCGCGCATGGCCCGGAGGCCGCTCTGGGTGTAGGCGCCCGCCCGCATCACCGCGAAGAGGGACAGATCCGGTCCGCCCGAGACGTCCGAGCCAAGGCCCACCGTCAGGCCCGCCTCCAGGTAGCGGCCCAGGGGCATCGTGCCGCTGGCCAGGAACAGGTTCGACGCGGGGCAGTGCGCGATGCGGGTGCCGGTCTCGGCCAGGCGCGCCACCTCGCGATCGGAGAGATGGATGGCGTGGGCCATGATGCTCCGCTCGCCGAGCCCGCCCGCCCGGTCGTAGACGTCGGTGTAGTCGAGCGCGTCGGGGAAGAGCCGATGGACCTCGTCGATCTCGTGCGCATCCTCGGCCAGGTGCGTCTGCCAGTAGCTGCCGGTGGCCCGGGCAAGCGCCGCCGACTCGCGGAGCATGTCGGCGGTGCAGCTGACCGCGAAGCGCGGCGTGACCGCGTACAGCAGCCGCCCACCGTCGCGGCCGTGCCAGCGCCCGATCAGGTCGGCGCTCTGCCGCAGGCTGGTCTCCAGCACGACTCCCTGGGGGAGCGTCGGGTCGTAGCGCAGGCGATCCATCATCACCTTGCCAATGACCGCGCGGATGCCATGGGCCTCGGCGGCTTCGAAGGCGGCGTCCAGGCTCGGCTGGTAGACCGCGCCGTAGAGCACCGCCGTGGTGGTCCCCACGGCGGCCATGGCCCCGAAGGCACGCGGCGCCAGACGCTCGGCGGCGGCCCGGTCGAAGTCGCGCTCCCGGGGGAAGACGTATCGCTCGAGCCAGGTCAGCAGGTCGAGCCCGGCCCCCAGTCCGGCGCTCGGCAGCTGCGGCAGATGGGCGTGGGTGTCGACCATCCCGGGCAGGATCACCCACGGCCGGAGGTCCACGACCTGGTGGGGCGCGGGCGCGCCGCCCTCACCGGCCGCCTTCGGTTCGCCATCGGTCCAGCCCGCTACCCGGGCAATCCGGCCCGTCTCGTCCACGTCGATCCGGGCGTCGCGCTCGAAGCGGTAGCCCCCGGCGGCCAGCGGCGTGAGCAGGCGACATCGGAGGATGAACGGTGGCCGCTCGGGAATGGGCGGTTGGCTCACGGCGCGATGCTACCGCGGCAAGCGCCCGGTGAGCCTGTGATCACCGTCCATCGTCACCCTTCGGCGCATGGACGAGGTGCGGCTCAACCTGCGCCAGTCGGACGTCGCGGCCCTGGCACGGGTCAGCCAGCGGACGGTCTCACTGGTCGAGGCGGGACGGCTGGACGGGCTGACCATGCATACCCTGCGCGCGGTGACCGACGCGCTGCGCATCCGCTTGGTGTTGCTTGCGCAGTGGCGGGGAGGTGACGCGGACCGGCTGCTGGACGCCGCCCACGCCGGCCTCGTCGATTCATGTGCCCGCACGCTGGGCCGCTGCGGGTGGCAGGTGGTCGCGGAGCTCACGTTCAGCCGCTATGGGGAGCGCGGCTCGATCGACCTCGTGGCATGGCAGTCGGAGGCACGGGCGCTGCTGGTCGTCGAGGTGAAGAGCCGCATCCTCGACGTCCAGGCGACCCTGGCCGGTCTCGACCGCAAGGGCCGTCTCGCACTGCTCCTGGTCCGGGGCCACGGATGGCGCCCGGTATCGACCTCCCGTCTCCTCGTGGCTGCCGACATCAAGGCGAACCGCTCGGTCCTCACCCGTCACGCGGCGCTCTTCGAGACCGCACTTCCCCTGCGAAGCCGCGCCATCCGGAGCTGGGTTCGGCGGCCTGACGGGCCCGTCGCGGGCGTCTGGTTCCTTTCTTCCAGCACTGGTGCTGCTGGTAGACGAGGTTCAGGTCCCCGTCAGCGGGTCAGGTCCCACCTCCCACGCTCGGCTCGCGGTGCGGCCGGCGGGGCCGGTCCATCTCCGGCCCGCTAGCAGCAGCTCCACGACTGCAAGCGGGAAGCGAACGAGCCGGCACGGACGTGCAAGGGGCCGGCACCCTAGACGACGGTGGACGGATCGTCCGGGCGCAGGGCCGCCAGCTCCCGCTCGAAGCGCCGTTGCAGCGTCGCCTTGTCACCGGGGTCGAGCCAGGTGGCATCGACGCCGTCGAGCGCCACGGCCTCCATCTCGGTCCACGGCATGCCAAGCGCCCGGGCGACCGTCCGGTACTCCTTCCCGAGGTCCAGGTCCGTCATCGCCGGGTCGTCGGTGTTGAGGGTTGCGAGCAGGCCGGCCTGGCGCATGCGGCGGAACGGATGCTCCTCGAGCCGGGGATATCTGTTGGCGATGACGATGTTCGAGTTCGGGCAGACGGTGAGGGGAGTGCGCGCCTCGGCGACACGGCGGGTCAGCGCCGGGTCGTCCAGGATCGCCAGCCCGTGGTCGATGCGTTCGATCCCGAGCGCGTCAATGGCGGTGGCGATGTTGTCCGGCCCGGTGTCCTCGCCGGCGTGCGCGGTCAGGTGCAGGCCGGCCGACTGGCCGAGCCGGAACGCCTCGGCGAAGTCGCGCGGGTCCACGCCGCGCTCCGTTGAGTCCATGCCCATGCCAATGACCCGCTCGGCCCGCCCGTTCCGGCACAGGTCGGCCAGCCGTTCGACCAGCTCCAGGCCGGCCGCGCCGCCGTACGCCCGGTCGATGTCGCAGATCAGCATGCAGCGGACGCCGGTCTCGATCTCGGCGCGCTCCACGCCCTCGGACAGGCCGTGCACGATCTCGGCGAGGTCCTGCCCGGCCGCCAAATGACGCGCCGGGGTGAAGAACATCTCGCGGTAGCGCAGGCCGTGCGCTGCCGCGTCCACGATCGATTCGTAGGCGACCAGCGCCCAGTCGTCGCGATCGGCAAGCAGCTCCTGCACGAGCCAGAAGATGGCGAGGAACGAGTTGAGCGAGGTGTATCGGTAGAGCCCGGTCGGATCGTCGGTCGGCAGCGACCTGCCGTTCTTATGCGCGAGCTCCAGCACCGTTGACGGACGCACGGTGCCCTCGACGTGGCAGTGGAGCTCGACCTTGGGGATCGCGTCGTAGACGTCGCCTTTGGCCACGTCGACATCCTCCGTGGGCGTTTGGGCCAGTATATGGACCGATGTCGCCCGATCAGCCGGTTCCCCGCGGCGTCGCCGCCGTTGTCCTGGCCGCCGGTCTCTCGCGCCGCTTCGGCCGCCCCAAGCAGCTCGCACTGCTCGCGGGACGAACCCTCCTCGAGCACGTGATCGACCGGGCCCGGAGCGCGGGCCTGGCGCCCGTCGTCGCGGTGGTGCCCGCCGGGTTCCCCAGACCGGCCACCGTGGGGGATTCGGCAGTGTGGGTTCCCAACGCCGATCCCGATCGCGGCATGAGCCACTCGCTGAGGCTCGGCCTGGCCGCCGTGCCGCAGCACTGTGACGCGGCCGTGGTGCTGCTCGGGGACCAGCCCACGGTCACGCCCTCCTCGATCAGGGCCGTCATCGCCGCGCGCGGGGAGCGGCCGATCGTGGTGGCCTTCGCCGACGGCCACGTGGGCCCGCCCGCCGTCATCGAGCGCCGCGCCTTCCCGCTCGCCGCCGAGCTGGAGGGAGACGCGGGGCTGCGCCAGCTGGCCGCCCGTCATCCCGGGCTCCTGCGCCGTGTGCCGGTCGAGCGCCACCCTCCGGACGTGGACCGCCCGGAGGACCTCGACCACATCACCCCGGAGCAGCCATGATCGAGCCGTGTCCCGGTTGCGGTGCCCGGCTCCCGGACGACCCTCACGGTCCGCGGCACCCGTACCTGACAAGCTCCAGCGGCTGCTGGAGCTCGTTCGGCGAGCTGCTCGCCCGGGAGTTCGGCCACCCCAACTCGTTCGCCCTCCATCGGCTGACGGTGGACACCTATGCCGCACAGCATCCCGGCGCCGACGATCGACGCCAGCGCCAGTCGGTCGTCCTCCACCTGGTCGCGATTCGCCACGCGCTCGACAGCGTCGATCCCCGGACGCTGAACGCCGCGACCGCCCGCCTGGCCAGCGAACGCCGCGAGTGGCCGCGCCCCGAGGCGCCGTCCGGATACCGGATGACGGTGGTGGACGTCCTCCCGGCACGATCCGCGGACGAGCACCTCGCCCTCGTCCGCCGCTGGGCCGAGGCGACCTGGGAGGCGTGGGGAGCGCACCATGCCATTGTCGAGGCGTGGGCCGCCGAGGCGCTCGCTGCGGTGCGGGACGCGTAGAATCGGTCACATGTTCGATTCCGCGGTGACTGCGTGCCACACCGGGGTACCGGCGTGACCATCGAACGCATCACGGCGGCGGAGGCCGCCCCGGAGGAGCTCGCCCTCGAGTCCACGGTCCGGCCGCGGCGCCTGGACGAGTTCGCCGGGCAGACGCGGGTCAAGGAGAACCTCGCGATCCTCATCGACGCCGCCCGCCAGCGCGCCGAGCCGGTCGACCACGTGCTCCTCTACGGTCCGCCGGGGCTGGGTAAGACGACCCTCGCCAACATCGTGGCGGCCGAGCTGGGAGCGCAGATCCGGACGACCTCGGGGCCTGCCATCGAGCGCGCCGGCGACCTGGCCGCGGTGCTCACCAGCCTGGGCCGCGGGGACGTCCTGTTCATCGACGAGATCCACCGGCTCAGCCACACCGTCGAGGAGATCCTCTACCCGGCCATGGAGGACTTCGCGCTGGACGTCGTGCTGGGCAAGGGGCCCGGGGCGCGGACGGTGCGGCTGCAGATCGAGCACGTGACCGTGATCGGCGCCACCACCCGGGTGGGGAGCATCACCGGGCCGCTGCGCGACCGCTTCGGTGCCACGTACCGGCTCGACTACTACGCCCAGCCCGAGCTCGAGCAGATCCTGCGCCGCAGCGCCGGGATCCTGGGGATCGACCTGGCGGACCGGGCGGCGGTCGTCGTCGCCGAGCGGAGCCGCGGCACGCCCCGGATCGCGAACCGGCTGCTGAAGCGGGTCCGCGACTTCGCCCAGGTGCGGGGGAGCGGGGAGGGACGGGTCACGGCCGACCTGGCGACCGCCGCGCTCGACCTGCTGGAGATCGACCACCGCGGCCTTGACGCCATGGACCGCCAGCTGCTGCGGGCCATCGCCGAGCACCACGCCGGCGGACCCGTCGGCATCCAGACCATGGCCGCCACCATCAGCGAGCCGGTCGAGACGCTCGAAGACGTGATCGAGCCGTACCTCATGCAGATCGGGCTCCTGGCGCGAACATCGCGGGGGCGGCAGCTGACCGCGGGCGCCTGGGAGCACCTGGGACTCGCCGCGCCGGCAACGGCGACATCGGCTCCGCCCCGCCAGCCGGGTCTCTTCGACCAGGGCTAGCCGGATGCCTCCCGAGGTTGGCCGCCTGCTCCTGGTGATCGGGACCGTGCTGGTCGTGATCGGCGGGCTGTCCGTCCTCGGCGTGCGCCTCCCGATCGGACGGCTGCCGGGGGACATCGCCATCACCGGCAAGAACGGCGGATTCTACTTCCCGATCACCACCATGATCCTCGCGTCCCTGGTCCTGACCCTGCTCTGGAACCTCTTCACCCGCCGCTAGCGGCCGCGAAAGACCCCGGGCCCATGCGCATGTACGAATTCGCGCCGTGCGGGTGCAGGCGGGACGCTACGATCCGCGCGGGTCGCGCCGCGGAGACGGACCGCGGCATCGCGAGCGGCCGCAGGCAGGCAGCGGAGGGTTCCTGATCGGTGGACGCCATAGCCTCCTTCTTCAAGTTCCGCGAGCGGGGGACCACCTACGGCACGGAGATCCGGGCCGGCCTGACCACCTTCATGGTCATGTCGTACATCATCTTCGTGAACGGCAGCATCCTGACCGCCGGGTTCGGTGACAAGGACCCGGCCTTCACGGCAGTCGCGCTGGCCGCCGGAACCGCGCTCGTGGCGGGGATCATGACCATCGCCATGGGTGTGGTGAGCAACTACCCCTTCGCGCTGGCCGCGGGCCTCGGGATCAACGCCATCGTCGCCTTCACGCTGACCGGCAAGGGGCTCACCCCGGCGGGCGCGATGGGGGTGATCGTGCTGGAGGGCCTCGCGGTCACCTTCTTCGTCGTCGTCGGCGCCAGGGAAGCGATCATGAACGCTGTGCCCATCGCGCTGAAGCGGGCGATCGGGGTCGGCATCGGACTCTTCATCCTCTTCATCGGCTTCGCGAACGGCGGCATGATCGGCGGGCAGGAGTCGACCTACGGCGACGTGCCGGCCGTCTTCTTCCAGTTCCCGACCGACCCGAGACAATGGGTCTTCCTGGCGGGGCTCCTGATCACCATCCTCCTCTGGGTGCTGCGCATCAGGGGCGCGCTGGTGATCAGCATCCTGCTGACGACCGTGATCGCCCTCATCGTGGGGGTCACCAAGATCCCGGCCGCGAGTGACTTCGTGGGTCCGAGCTTCTCCACGTTCGGCAAGTTCGACCTGGGGAACGTCTTCAGCCAGCTGCCGCTGATCACCGCGCTCCTGACGATCTTCGCGATCATGCTCACCGACTTCTTCGACACCATGGGGACGGTGACCGGGGTCGCGGCGGAGGCCGGGCTGGCGCGCGAGGACGGGAGCGTTCCCGGGGTCGGACGCGTCCTCTTCGTCGACAGCCTGGCGGCGGCGGTCGGCGGCGCGTTCGGCGTCAGCTCCAACACCACCTACATCGAGAGCGCGGCGGGCGTGGCCGATGGCGCCAGGACCGGCTTCGCCTCGGTGGTCACCGGGGTCCTGTTCCTGCTCGCCGTCTTCCTCTCGCCGATCGCCCTCATCATCCCCGGGGTCGCGACCGCGCCGGC
>CAYVLM010000103.1:0-7080 GCA_964452225.1 uncultured Steroidobacteraceae bacterium
CGGCACCGACCCCCGATTCCGCCGGCGGGGTGCGGCGGGCGGGCAGTTCGGGCCAGTCCGGGGCGGGCGGAATCGGGGGCTCGGCACCGGGCTCGGTGGGCTGCCCGCAGGTCGGGCAGAAGAGCGCGTCGGGATCGACTTCGGTGCCGCAGTGGGCGCAGACACGCATCATGGGCTCAGCTCCTCGCCACGCGGGTGAACCCCCCGATCAGCACGATCAGGGAGGCGAGCAGGAAGATGATGCCGGCCGGGCTCATGCCGCGCAGCAGTGTCACCAGGTCGCCATGCCACCCGCCTCCGACCTCGACCACGATGAACCCGATGGCCAGGCCGAGCGCCCAGGCCAGGCCCAGGGCCAGCCCGGCTCCCTGCAGGCGGCCGGGAGCGGCGCGCAGGAACCCGGCGACGGCGAGGACCGCGAGCAGCGCAACGAGCAGCGGCACCGGTGCGGCGAATCCGAAGTAGGCACGGTCGGTGAGCCCGCCGCCCACCGCCGCGTACCCGTTCCAGAAGGCGATGCCGTAGCCGCCAGCGGCCCCGAAGCTTCGATCCCAGAGCGAGCCCGGGCCGTAGGGGAAGGGGAGGAGCCAGGCGGTGACCAGGCCAACCGCGCCGATCAGAAGGACGATCGGGCCGAGCCACGCTCCTCCGCGGACCGGCTCGGCGGAGAGGGCGCCGGTCGTCGCCGGAACCGTCTCCGCCGGAACAGCGGGCGCAGCCGTGCCCGGCGCGGGGAGCGGCTGCGCGGCCCTGAGGTTCGCGCCGCAGTTCTGGCAGAAGGCGACCCCTGCCCGGTTGTGCGTGCCGCAGCGAGGGCACTGCTGGGTTCCCTCCGGCGCACGAGGACGCTCGACGGTGGTCGCGACCCCCGCGGCGATCAGGCGCTGTCCACAGGTGCGGCAGAAGGCGACGCCGGGCCGGTTCTCCGTGCCGCAGCGAGGGCACAGGGTGCTCTCGCCAACCGGCGTCGCCGGTACGGAGTGCGCCGCGGTGGGCGGCGGACCGCTGTCGGGCGGAGCCGACGCGTACGCCTCGGCCTCGCTGGGCGGCGGGTTCGAAGGAGACGCGCTCGGCTCGCTCGGCTCCTGGGTCGGCCGATGCGGGACCTCGGCGGACTCGGGCCCGCCGCCAACCGCGCCGGTCGGAGCCGTCTCGAACTCCTCGGCGCTCTCATCGGGCTCGCCGGTCGCTCCCGTCGGGGGAAGGTCGCGCTCGTCGTTCTGCATCTGGCTAGCCTCCGCTCCGCCCGCTCGCCGGCCGTTCGATCATAGCCGACGCTCGGCGACAGCCGGCCGCCCGCTGAGCCACCGCTCCAGCGAGCGCAGGAGGCGCAGCCCGTCCGTCCCGCCGACCTCGGCCTCGGCGGCCCGCTCCGGGTGGGGCATGAGCCCCAGGACGTTGCCTCCCTCGTTCACGATCCCGGCGATCGAGCGCAGGGACCCGTTGGGGTTGGCGTCCGCGGACGCGGTGCCGTCGGCATCGGTGTAGCGCAGCACCACGCGACCGTCCGCCTCGAGCGCGTCGAGCGCGGCCGGCTCCGCGTAGTAGCGCCCCTCGCCGTGCGAGATCGGAAGGCGGACCAGGTCGCCGTCCGCCAGGTCGCCGAACCAGGCCGGGGAGGAGGCGGCCCGCTCCACCCGGAGCCACTGCCAGTCGCAGCGGAACTCCAGGTGGTCGTTCCTCAGCAGCACCCCGGGGAGCAGGCCCGCCTCGCACAGGATCTGGAACCCGTTGCACGACCCCATCACCGGGCCGCCCGCGGCGGCGAAGTCGGTGATCGCCCGCATCACCGGGCTGAAGCGGGCGATGGCGCCGGTCCTCAAGTAGTCGCCGTGGGCGAACCCCCCGGGGAGGACGACGGCGTCGGCGCCGCCGAGGTCGGTCTCGCGATGCCAGACCAGGCGCACGTCCCAGCCCAGCAGGCCGGCGACGTGCCCGAAGTCGCGGTCGGACCAGGTCCCCGGGAAGACGACGACCGCGATCCGGGGGGCGCTCATGCCAGGCGCAGCTCCTCGCCCGGCTCGTCGATCGCGCGGAGCTCCCAGGTCGCCACCTCCATCACCGGGTTCGCCAGGAGGCGCCGGCACATCGATGCCACGGCCTCGCGTGCCGAGCCGGGATCCGGCGCATCGAAGTCCACCTGCAGCAGCTTGCCGTGCCGCACCTCGTGGACGGTCTCGAATCCCAGGGCACGCAGCCCGCCCGCGATGGTGAGTCCCTCGGGGTCTGCGATTCCCGCCCGCAGCCTGACGTGGACCTCGGCGCTCCAGCGCACTAGGCCGATGCCTCCTCCCCGTCCCACCCTCGCCCGGTGATCCGCTCGTAGGCGGTCACGTACCGGTCGCGGGTCCCGGCAATCACCGACTCGGGCAGACGAGGCGCCGGAGGCTCCTTGTTCCACCCGGAGGCGGCGACGAAGTCGCGCACGTACTGCTTGTCGAACGATGCCGGGCTCGACCCGGGCCGATACTGGTCCGCGTCCCAGAACCGGCTCGAGTCGGGCGTCAGGAGCTCATCGATGAGGGCCAGCTGGCCATCGATCCATCCGAACTCGAACTTCGTGTCGGCCAGGATCAGCCCCACCTCCTCGGCGCGCGCGGCGCCCGCCCGGTAGACCTCGAGCGACCGCCGTTCGAGCTCACGCGCCAGGTCCTCGCCGACCATCCCGGCCAGCGTCTCGCGGGTGATCGTCTCGTCGTGCCCCACCTCGGCCTTGGTCGAGGGCGTGAAGATCGGCTCCGGCAGGCGATCGGCCTCGCGGAGGCCCGAGGGCAGGCGGTGACCCCCGACCTCGCCGCTGCGCCGGTACTCGGCCCACCCCGACCCCGCGAGGTACCCGCGGACGACGCACTCGGCATCGACGCGGTCGGCGCGGCGGACCAGCATGCTGCGGCCGCGGAGCTCCGGGTCGCGCGCGCCGGGCGGCATGGCGGCCGGGTCGACCGACTCGTAGTGCGTGGGGCCGAGGCCCGCGAGCCGCTCGAACCAGTACGCCGACAGCATGGTCAGCACGCGACCCTTGTCCGGGATCGGCTGCCCGAACACCACGTCGAACGCCGAGAGCCGGTCGGTCGCCACCAGCAGCAGGCGGTCGGCGTCGACACGGTAC
The DNA here is from genome assembly GCA_964452225.1 of uncultured Steroidobacteraceae bacterium. Taxonomy (GTDB): domain Bacteria; phylum Chloroflexota; class Limnocylindria; order QHBO01; family QHBO01; genus CAVXEH01. Next base: position 3,110 of record CAYVLM010000103.1, read on the forward strand.
GTCTCTCGCACCTTGCCGCGGTACACCAGGTCGAGCCCGGCGACGTCGGATTGCAGCATGCTCATTGGAGGTCCTCCGACTGGCCCTCGGAGTCGGGCGGCTCCGCTGGCGAGGATGTGGATGATCCTTGGCGATCCGGGATGTCGTACCCCTCCGGGCCGATCGAGAGACGCCGCCGGGCGAACGTCTCGACCCGGTCCAGGATGGCGAGCACGACCAGGATCAGGAGGGTCCCGACCAGCGCCAGCATCCAGAGGCCCGCGCCGGTCGCCATGCCGATGGCGGCCACCGCCCACAGCGAGGCGGCGGTCGTCAGGCCCCGGATGTGCCCGCGGTACTGGAGGATGGTTCCGGCACCGATGAAGCCGATTCCCGACACGATCTGGGCCGCGATGCGGCCGGGGTCCACGGTCGGGGCGGCGAACCCGTAGGCAGAGATGATGGTGAACAGCGAGGCGCCGAGCGCGACCAGGCTGTGCGTGCGGAAGCCGGCCGGCTGTCGATGCATCTCCCGCTCGAACCCGATGATGGCGCCGAGCGCGACGCCCATGAGGAGCCGCAGGGTCAGCTCGACCTGCGCTTCCAGGGTGAGATCCGGGTTGAGGGTCAGGTCCACGACCGATCGCTCTCCTCCACCGTCGGCGTCACGGTCTCCTCGAGCTCGAGGCTCCACCACGTCGCCGCCCATCCATGCAGCGCCCCGCCCGCCGCGACCAGGCATAGCCAGATCGCCACGAAGCCTACCAGCAGGAGAGGCATCCCGGCCTCCAGCAGGCGCCCCTCGGCGAGATCGCGCCCGATCGGGACCCACAGCAGGTGCAGAAGCGCCCAGGTGGCAGCCAGCCAGGCGCCGAGCAGGGCCAGGGTGACGAGCGCCAGGCCCAGGCGACGAACCGGATGACGGAGCACGGCCCGAACGCCCCCGGCGAGGGCGCCGCCCACCGATGACTCCGGCTGCAGGGTCGCCCGTTGCGCCGCGGCTCCGAAGGCGATCCCCACCAGGACGGCCACCCCGCTGAGCGCCACGAGGGGCCAGACGTCGCGGATGATGCGGACCACCACCGACCCGCCGATGTCGGGCGACTGGTACTCGCCCGGCGCCACGGCCGCGATGCCGAGGAGGGTCGCGGTGAGCGCCGCCATGGCCGGCAGCGCCGCCACCAGCTGGACGATCCAGAGGCGGCCCGTGACGTCATCCATCGCACGGCTCCCGACACCGTGCCCGAGGATGCGGTCGATCCCGCTCTGCAGCGCCGCCTCGCCGCTGACGACGAGGATCGACGCGGTCACGAGAACCGCGACCCCGCTTGCCGCCAGCAGGATGACGTTGAGCGGGAAGCTCGAGGCGGTGGCGAGGTTGGCCGTGAAGAACGCGAGGTCGCCGGGAGTTGGCAGCGCGGTGACGGCGAGGATGAAGGGGAGCCACCCGAGGAACGCGACGGACGCCAGGGCCCCGGAGGCCCACAGGGCCGGCCGGTCCGCGGCGATCGAGGCTGCCGTTGCGCCGTTGCGCGCCCACCTAGCCGTCGTCGGTCTCCAGCCCGAGGGCGCGGTAGGAGGCGGCGATGCCCTCGAGGTGACGATCCAGGTCCATCGCCTCGTCGATCTCGTCGGCGGTCAGCCATTCGCCCACGCTCGCATCGGCCCGGAGCGCATCGGCGAAGGAGCTCTGGCCGCTCGCGGCCCGCTGCGCTGCGCCCTGGACCATCCGGTAGGCCGCCTGCCGATCGGCACCCCTGGCAATCATCTTCAGCAGCACGGCCTCTGAGAAGATCATGCCGTCGAGAAGGCGGAGGTTGGCGAGCATCCGATCGGCGTCGACCTCCAGCCCGTCGAGGATGTCCGCCAGTGTCCGTGTGGCATAGGCAGCCACGCCGAGGGAGCGCTCGAAGACGAAGCGCTCGGTCGATGAGTGGCTGATGTCGCGTTCGTGCCAGAGCGCCATGTTCTCGAGGGCCACCATGGCATCGGCCCTCAGGAGCCGTGCCATGCCGCTCACGCGCTCGGCGAGAACCGGGTTGCGCTTGTGCGGCATCGCGGACGAGCCCTGCTGGCCCGCACCGAAGGGCTCGAACACCTCGCCCACCTCGGTGCGCTGCAGGTGGCGCACCTCGGTCGCCATGCGCTCCAGCGTCCCGCCCAGGATGGCGAGCGTGGCGAGCAGCTCGGCATGCCGGTCGCGGCTGACGACCTGGGTCGAGGCCGGATCGACGGAGAGGCCCAGGGCCCCGAGCACGAACGACTCGAGGTCGGCACCGACGTTGGCGTGCGTCCCCACGGCCCCGCTGATCTTGCCCACGGCAACGCCGGCGCGGGCGTGCCCCAGCCGCTCAGCGTCGCGCCGCAGCTCGGCGTACCAGCCAGCCGCCTTGAACCCGAAGGTGATCGGCTCGGCATGGATGCCGTGCGTGCGGCCGACCATGGGAGTGGACCGATGCTGGAGCGCCAGGCGGTGCACGACCTCCAGCAGGCGGGCGAGCTCGGTCTCCACCAGCCCGGCCGCGTCGCGGAGCTGGACCGCCGTCGCCGTGTCGAGGAGGTCCGAGCTCGTGAGCCCGAAGTGCAGCCACCGGCCCTCGGGGCCCAGCGGCTCGGTGACGGCGCGGAGGAAGGCAATGACGTCGTGCCGGCTCTCGGCCTCGATCTGGCGCACCCGCTCGGGGTCGACCCTGGTGTCGCGCGTTCCAGCCTGGATCCGCTGCCAGTCGTCGTCCGGGACGATGCCGGCTTCGTGGAGCGCCTCCACCGTGAGCAGCTCGATGCGGAGCCACAGCTCGAGCTTCCGTTGTTCGCCGAAGACGTCGCGCAGCTCGGGAAGGGCGTACCGGTCGATCACGCCATGCTCACGGCGTGCCGCCGGCGCGGGGATCGATCCGCAGCTCCGCCCGGGCGGCCTGCTCGGCGCGGAAGGCGTCGACGCGCGTCGCGATGTCGGTGTCCGTCAGGGCCAGGATGCGCGCCGCAAGATGCGCGGCGTTCCGGGCGCCCACGGAGCCGATGGCCACGCCGGCGACCGGCACGCCGGGCGGCATCTGGATGATGGAGTAGAGCGCGTCGGTGCCGTCGAGCGCGCCGTCGAGCGGCACGCCGATGACGGGTCGCGCCGTGAGGGAGGCCATGACGCCGGGCAGGTGCGCGGCAAGGCCGGCGGCGCCGATGAAGAGCCGCACCCCGTCGGCCTCCGCCTGCCGGACGTAGGCGGCCAGCGACTCCGGCTGGCGATGGGCGCTGATCACGCTCGCCTCCCAGCCAATCCCATACGAGTCGAGCACGTCGAAGCACGCGCGCAGGGACGGGAGGTCGGAGCGTGAGCCGCAGACCACGGCGACCTGGAGGCGTTCGGCCATTGGCGGTAAGCATAGCCACTACCATGGCGCGGTCATGGGCCCGTCCCGCCCCGGCACCCCAGACGTGTCGAACCCGTGAGGGATAGCGCCATGAGCCACTCAGCGGTCCGTCCGCACCGCAGCCGGCACCCGGTCAACCGGGCCATGTACGACGAGGCGCCGCTCGGTGCCCGCATCGCGGATGCGGTCACCGACTTCATGGGCAGCTGGCGCTTCATCATCCTCCAGACGGTCATCGTGATCGCCTGGATCACCGGCAACGTGTACCTCCTCTTCCATTTCGACCCGTATCCGTTCATCCTCCTCAACCTCGCCTTCTCGACCCAGGCGGCCTACGCGGCACCGCTCATCCTGCTCGCCGGGAACCGCTCGGCGCAGCGTGACCGGCTGACGCTCGAGCACGCCGCATCCGAGGCGGACGTGGAGGAGAGGCAGAACGAGGATCTGCTGAAGGGCAATCGCGAGATCCTCGATCACATCGCCGCGCTCGAGGAGCGGATCCTGGAGCTCGAGAGGCGGATCATTGCCGGGCTGACCAATGACGGGCCGGCACCGCCGGCGACCTAGGGGATCTGGGCGTCGGCAGGGACCCTACGTCGCGATCTCCCGGGCAGCGACGTCGGT
>CAYVLM010000104.1:0-7073 GCA_964452225.1 uncultured Steroidobacteraceae bacterium
CATGGAGCGCTCCCGGGACCTGTTCCCGTAGCGGCGGCGGAGCAGCGGTGCGGGGCCGCCCCCCCCCGCGCGCCCATTGAGTCGCCGCCGGCGCCCATCGAGTCGCTGCCGGCGCCGATTGAGTCGCTGCCGGCGCCCATTGAGTCGCCGCCGACTTGTCTCCTGCTGCGGTGGTGCGCGTTAGACGTGTCGGCGGCGTTCACGTGTCCCTCCCGGAGCGTTGCCCGAGCGTGCAGGGACCCGATTCGGGCGTCGGGCAGGGCTGGAGCTGCCTAACGCGCACCAGGACGGCATCTGACCAGTCCAGCGGCGCGGGGCGGCCCGGCCGCGGACTCATGACATTTGTGCTGTCGGGCGAGCCTTATGCCGGGGAAGCCGGGCGTTCAGATGACTTGTGCACGCCTCCTGGCGCATTGGTCACGTGCAGGGGCCTTCCGAGGGCTCTCGGCTGACGATTCTGCCGCGGCTCGGCGTCCTAACGCTCACCAGACGCGCCAATGTCATGGGAAGGCCGTTCGGGGTCGCCTTGCGCGGGGCGAAGCAGCGGATCAGGGACCGGCGAGCGGCTGGAGGAAGAGGGCCACGATCTCGCCGTTCTCGACGCGGAAGTTGGCCTCGACGTGCATGGAGGGAGCCCCGGGGCGCATGACGGTGACGTCGGCGATGTAGCTGCTCCCCATGGAGCGGCCGTCGTTGGCGTACATCCGGAAGCCGTCGCCGGCGCGGACGAACCAGCCGCCGACCCGGTCGCGCCCGCGCAGGTTGGTGCGCTCGTCGGAGCCGGGGGCCGAGATGCCCAGCACCGCATGCTCGGCGAACAGGTCCACCGCCTGCTCGCGCCGATCGTCGTTGATCAGCTCGATGAAGAGGTCGACGGTCTCGGTGGCGCCCATCGGGACGAGGATACCCTAGACTCATCGAACCATGGCTCGACAGACGATCGGCCTCATTGGCTGGGGCACGGTAGGTGCCTCGCTCGGCCGCCTGGTGGCGGCCGGCCCGCTGCCGCTCGACCTCGCCTGCCTCGCGGTCCGCGACCCGGCCCGCTCCCGCACGACCCCGCTGCCCGCAGACGTGCCGGTGGTCGATCCCGAGCAGGTCGCCGCGGCGGAGGTGGACATCGTGGTCGAGCTCGCCGGCGGCGAGGACCTGCCGCTCGAATGGGCGCGCCTGGCGCTCTCGCGCGGCGTGCCGTACGTGACCGCCAACAAGGCACTGCTCGCCAACCACGGCGACGAGCTGGCGGCCCTGGCGGCGGAGCACGGGGCGGCGCTGCTCGCCTCGGCCAGCGTGGGGGCCGGGGTGCCCATGATCGAGCTCGTGAGCCACCTCGCCGCGACCGGTTCCATCGGCCGGGTGCGCGGCGTGGTGAATGCGACCACGACCTACATCCTGACCGCCATGGGCGAGGGCCGGACCTACGGCGACGCGCTGCGCGAGGCCCAGGAGGCCGGATACGCGGAGATCGACCCATCGCTCGACGTCGACGGCCGCGACGCCGCCCAGAAGCTGGCGATCCTGGCCAGCGTGGCCTGGGGCGAGTTCCGCGGCGAGGCGCTCGTGGAGCGGCACGGGATCCGTGGCCTGGAGGTGAGCGAGGGCCAGACTGTCCGGCTCGTGGCGGAAGCCACCGAGGACAGGCTGACGGTCGGTCCCGCCGAGCTCGATCCCGAAAGCCCGCTGGGTCGGGTGTCGGGCGTCGAGAACGTCCTGGAGGTCGAGGTCCGGGCCGCCGGCATTTTCCGTGTCTCGGGTCCCGGTGCGGGCGGACGGGTCACGGCCGGGGCGGTCTACGCGGACCTCGCGCGGCTCGTCGCGGGCGAACGCCCCATCCTCTTCCGGGCCGCCGGGTGAGCGACTGGCCCACGGTGGGGGTCGCCGGCGCCCGCGGCGTGGTCGGCGGCGTCTTCCTCTCCATCCTGGCCCAGGCCGGCCTGCCTCCGGACCACCTCCGCGTCTTCGGCACCGAGGCGGGGCGGGCGGCCTATGCAGACGGCGAGCTCCCGGTGCAGATCCTCGACGACGAGGCGGCGGCGGGACTGGAGGTCCTCTTCCTCGCCACCGATGGCGCGGTCAGCCGCGAGATCGCAGCCGGTCCGGGCCGCCGGGTTCCGCTCATCGTCGACAACTCCAGCGCCTTCCGGCTGGATCCGGCCGTTCCGCTCGTGGTCCCGGAGGCGAACGGCGGGGTGCTGCGCCATCGGGCCGGCAACCTGGTCGCCAACCCGAACTGCACCACCGCCGCGGCGGTCATGGCGCTGGCTCCCATCCGAGACGCGGCCGGGCTCACCTCGGTGGACCTGGCCAGCTACCAGGCGGTGAGCGGCGCCGGCCGAGCCGGCCTCGATGCGTTCCTCGCCGAGCGGGGGAGCGAGCACCGCATGGCGGCGGAGGGCTCGCCGTTCCACGGGCGGATCGCGGACAGCGTCGTGCCCCAGATCGACGTCCTGGCCGACGACGGCTGGACCGGCGAGGAGCGCAAGGTCCACGCCGAGCTGCGCAAGATCCTGGACCTTCCCGACCTCGACGTGGCGGCCACCACGGTCCGGGTCCCGGTCCACACCGGCCACTCGCTGGCCCTCCACTTCCGCACCCGCGACCCCGTGACGGTTGCGGCGTTGGAGCGGGCGCTGCGCGCCGCCCCAGGCCTCGAGTACCGCCCGGCGGACGGCTCCGAGCGCCACCCGATGCCGCTCGACGTGGAGGGGCGCGACCCGGTCATCGTGGGCCGGCTGCGGGCGATTCCGGGCCGCGAGCGCGGGTTCGCCTGCTTCGTGGTGAGCGACAACCTGCGCAAGGGGGCGGCGCTCAACGCCATCCAGGTCGCCGCCGCCGCCGATCCCGCTCGCTTCGGCTGCCTCCTCCCGGCCCCGCGCTGACATCCCGATCGGCGTAGACTTCGCCCATGCGGGGGCGAGCGGCACTTGTCCTGCTGGTGCTGGCGTTGAGCGCCTGCGCTGCTCCGGCACCATCCGGCACTTCCGCTTTCAGTGGATTCCTGCCCGCGACGTTCCCGGTTGCCACCGTCGCCCCCGCGACGCCGGTCGTCAGCGCGGCACCTGCGCCGACCGCCGCGCTTCCGCCGCTGGCGCTGCCGAACCCCGGGGGTACCTGCTCGGTCGGCCAGATCGTTGTCGGCAAGGTCGTCGGATTCGGTGGATATGCCGCCCTCGGCTACGCCGACTGGTTCGTCCGCGTTCCGTTGAAGAACGTCGGCGGCGACTGCGTCCTGCACTTGCCGACGGTGCTCGGCGTGGCACCCGCGACAGGTCCGTTCAGCGCCGTCAGCGTCACTGACGCCGGCACCACGACGGCCGCCGGCGACAACAGCCCGAAGCAGTCCGCCACCATCCGGGCCGGGCACTCGCTGTCCATCGTGCTCGGCGACTCGTGGTACCTCGGTGACGTCGTGGGGCAGACCGCGCCCCCATGCCTGAACCCGGTCAGTGACGTCGCCCGGATCACGTTCCCGCTCGCCATCGGCAGCCTCCAGATCGAGCTGCCCACGGTAGGAGGACGAGCGCCGTTCAAGGAGGTCTGCTCGTCGCCAGCCAGCATGACGGCCAATATCGACCTGGGGCGCAGCGGCTAGGCGTGACAGGCCGCCGGGAGCGGCGCCATCGGCCTATGCTTGGGCCCTCCGCCCCAATTCTGCTCGAGGGATTCAGACCCGTGCCCGACTTCGGCAGCCTGGTGCGCGCGTTCCTGGACGATGAGTACGAGACCTCTCCCACAGGAGCGAGCTCGCTGGGCCTCACCCAGTACGACGACCGGCTTGACGACCTCTCGGAGGCCGCCTTCGACCGGCGGACCGCCACCACCAACCGCTGGCTCGAGACCTTCACGGCGGTCGATCCGGCGACGCTGAGCTTCGACGAGGGGATCGACCGCGACCTGGCGATCGCCGTCCTCCATCGGCGCACCGTCTACAACGAGTGGGAGGTGTGGCGGCGCCACCCCGATACCTACCTGGGTCCGGGGCTCAACGGCGTCCACGTGCTTTTCCTTCACCGACTGCGACCCGAGGCGGAGATGGTCGCGTCGGCCGTCGCGCGTCTGCGCGCGGTGCCGGGCAACCTCGAGGACGGCAAGCGCAACCTGCGTCCCGAGCACGTGCCGGCCATCCTGCTCACCAGGGCGCTGAACCAGGCGCGAGCCGGCGCCCGCTACGCAAGCGAGCTCCTGCCCGCCGAGGTGGCCGATGCCGGCCTGCGCGCCACGCTGGCCGAGGCGGGCGCGGAGGCAGCGGCCGCGTACGAGGACTACGCGCGCTTCCTGGATGACATGCGGCCGAACGCGACGGGCGAGTGGGCCTTCGGGGAGGAGCGCTACACGACGATCCTGCGGGACGCGGAGCTCCTGCAGCATGACGCGCGCTCCCTCCGCGAGCTGGGCCGCGAGCAGATTGCGCTCCTCGACGGCGAGCTGCGCCGCTGCGCGCGCGAGCTGCGCGGCACCGACGACTGGCACGCCGTCCTGGCCGAGCTCAACAAGGATCGCCCGGCGACCCCCGAGGCGATGCGCGTCGGCTATGAGGAGTGGACCGCCAGGGCGCGCGCCTTCCTCGTGGAGCGGGGCCTGGTCAGCTTCGCCGAGGGTGAGTTCTGCTCGGTTGAGCCCTCGCCGCCGTTCCAGCGCCCGGTGATCGCCGTGGCCAGCTACGAGAACCCGCCCGCCTTCGCGCCGTCCATGCACGGGCACTTCTTCGTGCCCTACCCGCCCGACGGGGCGAGCGAGGACGACATCGCCAAGCGGCTCGAGTACAACTCCTACCCCGGCATCCCGACAACAGCGGTCCACGAGGCCTATCCCGGCCATCACTGGCACCTGTCCATGGCCAAGCTGAACCCGTCGCACCTGCGCCAGTCACTTGGCACGAGCTACTTCAGCGAGGGCTGGGCCCTGTACGCGGAGCGGATGATGCGGGAGCAGGGCTTCTTCACCGACCTGCGCCACGAGATGTACCAGCACGAGGCGACGATCTTCCGCGCGGCGCGGATCGTGGCCGACACGAGCCTGCACATGGGCGAGATGACCTGGGAGGAGGGGGTTGCCTTCATGCTGGCCAACACCAGCCTGACGGAGCCAACCGCCCGCGCGGAGGTGACTCGCTACTGCAGCTGGCCCACGCAGGCATCGGCCTACCTGACCGGGTGCCTCGAGATCGTGCGCATCCGCGAGCGCTTCCTCTCCGCGCGAGGTGCGACCATTGGTGATGTGCCGGCACTGCGCGACTTCCACGATGCGCTCGTCAGCTCGGGCGACCTGCCGATCGCCCTGGCAGAGCGGGCGGTGATGGCCAGGGTCTAGACCGATGCCGTCCGCCCGCTCCCGCCGCAGCTTCCGACTCGTGGCTGGTGCCGTCCTGGCGGGTCTGCCCCTGTTGGGCGGCTGCATCCTGGGCTCGCCGTCGGCGAGCAGCTCGGCCAGCGCCGCGCCGGTCAGCAGCCAGAGCGTGGTCTCCTCGCCGTCGCCGGCTGCCTCGATCGCCGCTACTCCGGAGGCGTCGGCTGCCGCGTCCGGCACCGCCGGCCCGCTGGCCAAGGGTGTCTACGCGATGGTGGTGGCGGATGGGCTCTACGTGCACGTCTCGGCCACGACCACCAGCACGCGCGTGGGCCAGCTCTTCTACAGCGACGTGGTCCAGATCCTCGCGAAAGCCGGCACCGAGGGCGGCTACACGTGGTACCAGGTCCAGGCGTTCCAGACCGTCAACGACCAGCCGCTGATCGGGTACGTCGCGGGCGCCAAGGGCAAGACCGCCTACCTCAAGGCCCTGCCGGGCAAGCCCTCGCCGACCCCGTCCCGCTCGCCCACGCCGAGCCCCGCCCCGAGCGCGACCGCCAGCTCGTAGGGACCGGCAGCGGCCGAGCCGCGCGAGGCTCCCGGATTCACATCACCTGACCGACAGGTGCGGGCGAGCCGTCCTCCTTCCCGCCGGGCGTGAACTCGTACCGCCAACACGGTCGTCGAGGCGGCCAATGCGCGTGTGGCGTGAATTCGGCACGCAGCCCCGCTCGCGGCAGTTTGTTAGCCTGATCAACTATGTTCGGCGTCAGGCAGCGCGCCATCCTGGGTCGCGGCTTCGCGGCCCTGGGAAGCCGCAACTTCCGCCTGTACTGGATCGGGCAGGGGATCAGCCGCATCGGCACCTGGATGCAGCAGATCAGCCTGCCCTGGCTGGTGCTGCAGCTCGGCGGGTCGCCCCTGCAGCTCGGCATCGTGGCCGCGCTGGAGTTCGCGCCGGCCCTGGTCCTGGCGCCGTTCGGCGGCGTCTTCGTCGACCGCCTCGACAAGCGCCGGACCCTGCTCGTCACCCAGAGCCTGGCAACGGCCCAGGTGGCGATCCTCTTCGTGCTCACCGTGAGCGGGGTCGTGAGCATCCCCATCGTCATGGTCCTCTCGTTCGCCCTGGGCGTCGTCAACGCGCTCGACATGCCCGTCCGCCAGGCCCTGGCCGCGGACATCGTGTCGCGCGAGCTGCTGCCCAACGCCATTGCGCTCAACTCCATGGCCTTCAACGGGGCGCGGGTCATTGGTCCGGCGCTCGGCGGGGTGATCATCGCCATCGGCACCGACCTGTTCGGCTCGGACCTCGCCGGGATCGCCTTCAACTTCGCCGTGAACGGCATCAGCTACTTCGCCGTGATCTACAACGTCTGGCGCATGGACCCGGCGCAGATCCGCCGGATGCCGCGCCTGGAGCAGCGCCCGCCGGTGCTGCAGAGCCTGCGCGAGGGGATGGCCTATGCCGCCCGCTCGCCCACCATCCTGTGGGCGCTCGTGCTCCTTGGCCTCGTGGGAACCTTCGGCCTCAACTTCCGCATCCTGCTGCCGCTCTTCGCGCAGAACGTGCTGGGCCTCGACGCCAACGGGTACGGGCTGATCTACGCCGCGACCGGGGTGGGTTCGCTCATCGGCGCCCTGAGCCTGGCCTACATGCGCCAGCGACGGGCGATCGTCCTCATGCTCGGCGGCGGCCTCCTCTTCGGCGCGTTCGTGATCGTCATCTCCCTGACCCGCAACGCCCTGGCCGCCGTGCCCCTGATGATGGGCGCCGGCCTCTTCAGCAT
>CAYVLM010000105.1:0-6470 GCA_964452225.1 uncultured Steroidobacteraceae bacterium
CCGGGAGCAGTCCCGGGGTCGGCGCTCGCCGGAGCCGTCCCGCCGAGCAGGTCGAGCGACAGCTGGAGGCCGCCGCCGGTCGCCTGCTCCGCGGGCTCCGGGCCGCTCGGGGCGAGGCTCGAGGGCGGCAGGCGGTCAATCAGGCTGCGGAACTCGAGCTCGCGGAACCGCTGGGCCATGGCGCGCCGGTCGTAGCGCCCGGTGCGTGCCGAGCCCAGGTCCAGCTCCACCGGCAGGTCGGTGACGATCCGGCCCACCTCGCGCGAGAGGAAGGCGGACTCACGGTGCTCCGCGAGCCGCTCGCGGAGCTTGCCCTTCACCTCGTCGAGATGCTCGTACAGCGCGTCCAGCGTGCCGAACTGCTGGAGCAGCGCGATCGCCGTCTTCTCCCCCACTCCCGGCACGCCGGGGATGTTGTCCGAGGTGTCGCCCTTGAGCGCCTTGTAGTCGAGCATCTGGTCGGGCCGCAGCCCGTATCGCTCGTTGACCCGGGCGATGTCGTAGATCACGGTCGAGGCCACCCCCATCCGGGTGGTCACGAGCCGCACGTGGTCATTCACCAGCTGGAGCCCGTCCAGGTCGCCGGAGACGATCATGGTGTCCACGTCCTCCGCCGTGGCGCGCTGCGCCAGCGAGCCGATGACGTCGTCCGCCTCGTAGCCCTCCAGCTCCCGGACCGGCATCCCCATCATCTGGCAGATCTCGCGCACGATCGGGAACTGCGCCCGCAGGTCGTCCGGCATCGACGGCCGGCCGGCCTTGTACTCCGGGTAGGCGCTGAAGCGGAACTGCGGGCGCCCAAGGTCGAAGGTGACCACGGCGTATTCGGGCTTGAGGTCGGCCATGCCGCGCAGGACGATCTGCAGGAAGCCGAATGCCGCGTTCACCAGCGTCCCGTCCGAGGTCGTGAGCGGGGGCAGCGCGAAGTAGCCCCGATAGACGAGGCTCGGCCCGTCGATCAGCATCAGGATCGGGCGGCGGCGCTCCTGGATCACCAGATGGAGTCTAGACCGATGCCCCGGCCGCCACGGTGATCAGCCGACCGCCGGCGGGACGGCGCGCTGCGGAGCCGCCGTAGAATCGGCCAGATGCCAGACCGTCCGCGACTCGACCCGTACGCGGTCCTCGGCGTGCCCCGGGGGGCAACACCACTCCAGGTGGCGCGCGCGCACCGACAGCTGGCCAAGCGCTACCACCCGGACCTCCATCCGGACGAGGACGTCAGCGAGCGGATGCGGCGCATCAACGAGGCCTGGCACCTGCTGTCGAGCCCGGTGCTCAGGGCCGCCTACGACCTCGACCACCCCGCGGCCGGCACGCCCACGGCCGGTCACTGGAGCGCCACCCGGCGCACGATTCATCCGGTCCAGCCAACGACCACCCGGACCTGGGCCAGCTGGCGAGTCACCGCCGAGGAGACCCGGGCCGCCCCGCGGACCCGCCGCCCGCCCGGGGAGGTCTCCGCGGCGCCGACCGCGCGGCCGCCGCGCATGGAGCCGACGGAGCGCACCTTCCGCGACAGCGGCCTGGCCGCCATCCTGGTGGCGGCGCTCATCCTGCTGCTGCTCGTCGCGGCGGTGATCGCCGGCAAGATCGCCTAGCCCCGGACACCGAGCCCCGGCACGATGCGAAGGTCGGCCCGTGCACCGCGTCTCATCCCCACCGACTTGTCAGCCGCTGCGGTGGCGCGCGTTAGACGGGTCCGTGAGCCCGGACGGCCTGGCGGGCGCGGAACTTGAGCGTGGACAGGGAAGGAAGCCCGCGGGCGGAGGAGGTTCGAGCTGTCCAACGCGCGCCACAACGGCATCTGAGCAGTCCAGCCCTTGGGTCGCTCAAGGACCGCCGGCCCCGAAGCTCCGCTGCGCGCCGAGCGCGCGGATGGTGAACGCGGCGGCCAGGAGGAGCACGCCCGCCCCGAGGAGCCACTCGAATCCTGTCGGTCCTCGGCCCTGGTTCGAGGCCAGCCTGAGCTGCCCGACCTCCGGCGTCTGGGCGGGGCTCGTCACCGGCCCGAACACCGGCTCCGGCGCCTCGGTCGGCGTCGCGGCCGCGTCGTTGACGGCACCGGCGTATGCCTTGCCGCTGGGCGAAGCCGCCGCCTGTTCCTGTGCTGCGCTCGCGGCCGGTACCGCGGCCCCACCGGCGAGGCGGTCGGTCGCCACCCCGGCCGAGCCAGAGCTGGCCAGCGGTGCGGCCGTGCCGACGGCGCCCACCACGATCATCACCGCTGCCAGGGTCATCACCGGCGCCGTCAGGGACCGCAGGCGCATGAGCCAGCTGCCACGATGCCTCTGCTCCGCCACGGGGGGAACGAGGCGCAGCGGCCGGGGCGGGGCGACGTCGGGAAGCTCGGCCAGCGCGGCCTGCAGCTGCTCGAGCTCGGCGACGACCGCGCGGCAGCGATCACAGGCGGCGACGTGCGCGTGGACCTCGGCGGAAGCGCCGGCATCGTCGCCATCGGCCAGGGAGGCCAGGAGCTCGTCGTCGGGGTGGTGGGTGTCGAACATGTCCATCGGCTCAGACGCCCTCAGCTTTCGAACAGTTCCCGGTGGGAAGCCATCAGCTCGCGCAGCCGCAGCCGGCCACGGTGGATGCGCGACTTCACGGTGCCGACCGGGACGCCGGTGAGCGCCGCGACTTCCAGGTAGTCCATCCCGTACACGTCGCACAGGACGACCGCCGCCCGCTGGTCGGAGGGAAGGTGTCCCAGCGCCTCATCCAGGTGGCGGTAGAGCTCCGCGCGCTGGGCCTCCTCGACCGGACCGGGCGTGTTGCGGTCCGGCAGCTCCACGCCGCCCTCGTCCGGCTCGGGCAGAGCCGTGCTTGGCCGCCGCTGGCTGCGCCGCAGGATGTCGTAGCTGGCGTTGGCCGTGATCCGCAGGATCCAGGAGCGGAACTGGCCGCCGCGGTAGGACGCGATCCCCTGGTACGCGTGGACCAGGGCGTCCTGCGTGGCGTCGAGGGCGCTGTCCGGGTCGCCGATCAGGCGAAGGGCCAGGCCGTAGCAGGCAGACTGGTAGTGCTCGGCGAGCCTGGCGAAGGCCGTCCGGTCGCCGGCGAGGGCTCGCGCAACGATCGCCGCCTCGTCATCGAGCGGCCGGGCCCGCTGCGACACCTCGGCGCGGTCTGGCTCCGCCATCGGCTTCCTATAATCACATCCCCCCTTCGGCCGGAGTGGCGGAATCGGCAGACGCGTCGGTCTCAAACACCGATGAGGGCAACCTCGTGTGGGTTCAAGTCCCACCTCCGGCACCAGCCCATTGCGAGCAGGACGCTCCTTGTCTGGGTCCGGACCAGGTCAGCCCTTGGCCTCGATGACGGACAGGACGTTGCCGCTCGGGTCGAGGAACCATGCCGCCCAGGAGTGGCCCACGTCGGCGATGCCGCCGGTCGTCACCGGGTCCGGCGCCACGTACTCCTCGATGCGAACGCCGCGCGATCTCAGGTCCATCAGCGCGGCATGGATGTCCGGCACGCGCCACGCGACCTGGGTCTGCGCATCGCTCGTGCCGATCGTGCTGCGCGAGATGATGAGCCTCGTGCCGTTGCCGCAACCGAAGACGAGGCGCTCCTCGATCTCCGCGAGCAGCTCCAGCCCCAGGACGTCGCGGTAGAAGTGCCGGCTCACGGCCATGTCCGTGGAGAGCAGGATCGGGTACACGGGGTGCTCGCCGAGCATGGTTGACGCTCCTGTGTGCTGCGGGCCGATGGCGACCGATTCTGCGGGATTCGTCCGTCGCCGGCGCGGTCAGCTCGCGCCGGGACCGGTCCGATCCGCGTCGGCGCTGAGCACGTAGGCCCCCACTCGCTCGGACTTCATACGCCGCTTCCGATCGTCCGGTCGTGGCAGCTGCACGGCGATGGAGGAGCCGCCTGGGGCTACTCTGGGTGCCCGGACCCTGGACCGGCCCGGCGCGTCGTCTACAGGTGCAGCGGGGTCGATTCCGCGAGGACCGTGCCCGAGGCGTCGAGAGCCCGCGCGACGATCCACGGGTCGGTCGGTCGCATCGTGAACGAGGTCTCGAACCCGGTCCGCGGGCCGGCGGCGACGGGCGAGAGACGACTTGCGCTCGGACCCGAGAGCACCTGCCAGCCCGCGACCTCGGTGGCCCCGTTCCAGCTGACGTAGACGGTCGTCCAGCCCGGGATGGCGTCGACCGCCACGTCAGGCGGGTCGGCCGGATGCCCGGTCCACGCGTAGCGGCGGACCCGGTAGGACGACTTGCCCGCGTCGAAGCGGGCGTGGAAGCGGATCGAGCCATCCTCGGTGAACTCGGTGACCGCCGGCTCGTTGCCCCACCCGACGAGCATGCCGCCATCGGGCAAGAGCTGGGCGCTGCCCTGGGCGGCGACCGGCTGGTGGTTCGGCTCGCCGTAGGCACGGAGCAGCCGGATGGCCCGCGGGACGGTGCTCATTCCCAGCACGATGGCGCGGGCCGGCGCGCCCGACTCGTCGTCGAAGATCGTCAGGGTGCCGCCGGGGTGGA
Source organism: uncultured Steroidobacteraceae bacterium (assembly GCA_964452225.1). Taxonomy (GTDB): domain Bacteria; phylum Chloroflexota; class Limnocylindria; order QHBO01; family QHBO01; genus CAVXEH01. The sequence continues at coordinate 4,488 of CAYVLM010000105.1, forward strand.
GCCGGACGTCGTGCTGGAGCTGGTACCGGGCGTCGCTCGGCACCGCGAAGTTGCTCGCCTTGCCACCCATGCGCCACATGAGCGCCCCCGTCGAGCGGTCGATCTTGTAGACGGCCGACGTGTTCCGCGCCGAGACGAGTAGGTTTCCGTCGCCGTCGACGTCGATGGCGTTGACGTGGAAGTAGTCGAAGACCGCGGCGGGGTCGGTCGGCTCCCCGATCACCGACTCGTCCTCGGTGATCACGGGGAAGCTGTGCCATTCGAAGCGCACCGCACCGCTGGCGATGTCGATCTCCTGCACGATGCCATCGAAGACCATGCGCTGCGTGCCCTGGCGCTCGCCGTACGCGGTGATCAGCGCCGTGCCGCGATCGGTGAGAAGCAGCTCGTGGAGGTCGCCCTTGTAGCCGTTGCCGGCCTGGATCCGGGTCACCTCCCGGTAGTGCTGATCCATGACGACGTACTCGCCCTGTCCGTGTCCGCTCGTGATCTCGCCCTGCCACCAGCCCAGCACGGGCGCACCCCGGTACGTGGCGACCTGCAGGTTCACCATCCGCAGGTCGCCGGCCGAGCCGATCCAGATCGGCTCACCCGTGTTGTCCGCGATCATGGCGCCGGATGTCGGCGTGAGGAAGAGGTTTCCCGACGCGACGCCCACCGCTGGCACGATGGTCGTGAAGGCCGGCGCGCTCAGGTCGGGGCGCGACCGGAACCGGCGCAGGTCGCCCTGGACGGTCTGGGCCGGCGGAGGAAGGTCCGAGCCGCTCGCCCCGAGCAGGACGACGACGCCAGCGGCGCCGATTCCCGCCGCCTTCAGAAGCTGCCGCCTCGTAAGGCGCGCACGAAGCAGGTCGGACGTCCGCATCGCGGCGCATGGTAGCCGCGTTTTCTGAGGGTTGCCTGAACGAGGCAGCCAGGGAGGCTGCCGCTGCGGGTGACCCGGAGGTACCGTGCGGACTCCCCCGATACGGCCGGTGCCTGCAGATGCCCGCTCCCCCATGCTCTTCCTTTCTGCACAATCCCCGAAACCGCGAGCAGGGCAGGAACCGAGCCATGGCGAATCGAAGGGTTGACGGCCGCGACGCGTGCCCCATCGACGAGCTGCCGCTGCGGGCCGAGACGAAGTGCTCGACCTGCCGCTATTTCCGGGGTGCGTCAAAGATCAGCCGCTCCCCGTGGGCCGTCCTCTGCAACTGGCCGCGCTCGGGTGCCGAGGAGGCGATGCGGCCGATCATCCGCTTCGACCAGGAGTGGTGGAACGCCGAGATGGCCAAGTAGGGCGCCCGGTCGGATACCATCGGCACGGACGCGGCTGGTTGCGCAGCCGATCCATTGGGCCGTCGGCGTTCTCACCGCCGGCGGCTCACCGCATGCTAGGCTGACGGTCGCCCGACACCGCACGCGCACGGCATCCCATCGCAGGAGGATCGCTGCAGCCAGATGGCCGACGACCCGGGCCAGACAATCGACTGTCCGAACTGCGGACGCGCGAACCCCGGCTGGGCCCAGGTCTGCCGCAACTGCGGCTTCTCCCTGCGGCGCGGGGTGGGCAGGCCGATGGGGTCTTCCGGGCGCTTCCCGACGGACCAGATGTCGCTCCTCTCGATCGGCGCCGTTCTGGGCTCGATCCTCGTGGCCATTGCGCTCGGCCTCTTCTTCGCCTCGGTGAACCCGACGAGCCCCACCGTCGGGGCCACCACCTCGCCCACGCCCTCCCCCACGCCAAGCGCCCTGGCCACACCCACGCTCCAGCCGACCCTAACGCCCGAACCGACGGCGACCGCGACCCCCGCGCTTCCGGCGTCGATCACCTTCGGCACCGGGCTCAACAGCAAGAGCCAGGTGACCGGCCAGACGGACACGTTCGGCTCATCGGGCTACTTCGCGTACCGGGTCACGTCCAAGACCGCCTTCGGAGTTGCCACCCTCTATGAGACCGTCGTGCGGGTGATGAACGACGGCAGCGAGCAGACAGTGCAGAAC
>CAYVLM010000105.1:6480-7062 GCA_964452225.1 uncultured Steroidobacteraceae bacterium
GCGAGACGGTCAGCGTTTCGACCAGCGCGAAGAGCTTCGCGGTGCGGGTCTCGGTGAGCAGCCTCCTCTCGGCCTGGAACGGTGCCGGCACCTTCGTGATGCGTCTCTACAAGGGCACCACCCTCATCGCCGAGGGCCAGTTCATCCTCGGGTCGAGCTAGCGCCGGGCTCCTTTCGCGGGTGTCGAGAGACCCGGGCCCGATTGCAATATGACAAACATCCCTCGACACGAGGGACCATGGCCCGGTACATTGCATGCTTAACACACGGCGTCCATGCACCGCCCTCACGGAGGCCATTCGGAGGACCCCCCATGCTTACCCCGTTGCGAAAGGGCGCGATCGTCGGCATCGTGTCCCTCTTCATCCTGGCCGCCTGCAGCAGCAACAACGCAGGCGCCTCGTCGGCGGCGTCTGCTGCGGCCTCGTCGTCGGCCATGGCGTCCGAGTCGGCCATGGCGTCCGAGTCGGCCATGGCGTCCGAGTCGGCGGCACCCACGCCGATCGCGACAGTTCCGAGCGACCTGCTCGTCGTTCCCACCAAGCTCACCATCTGCAGCGACATCCCGTATCCGCCCCAGGA
>CAYVLM010000106.1:0-6968 GCA_964452225.1 uncultured Steroidobacteraceae bacterium
CACGCGCAGCACGGCACGCGTGGCGGCTGGATCGATGAGCGGCGGGTGGCTGGACACGGTAGCGCCTCCTTCGTCATCCGCGCCGTGGCGCGGCCTTCGTCGAGATCGGCGCCGGACGGGTGCGCCCGTCCCGGGTCGAGAGAGCCCTCAGTATACCGCTCCGACCTCACCCCTCCGCATCTGCCAGCTCCGTGCCGACCGGCTTCGCGTCGATCACATCGTCCCCGTGCCGCCGGATCGTCCGCCAGTACAGGGGCAGGGAGGCAGCGGCCAGCACGCCCGCCGCCATCATCGCCAGGCCAGTGCCCGCGGCACCCGCGAAGGCGCCAAGCACGGGGCCGGCCAGAATCTGCCCGAGCGCGTCTCCCTGCGCGTTGAGCGAGAGCACCGTGGCCCGGATGTGCGCCGTAAGGCTCTGGTTGATCCAGGCCAGCTTGATCGGGGCCGCGATCCGGCGCAGTGTCCGAACGAGGAGGCACAGGCTCGCAGCGGCGGCGAACTGGCCGGCCAGCCCGAAGCCGACCAGGGCCAGGGCGAGCGCGCCGTCCATGGCCAGGAGCGTTGTGGCCGCGGCGACATGGCTCGATGTGGTGGCGCGTCGCCGTGCGATCTCGGCGCCCGCGAGGGCAAGCGCGGCCGCGTCAAGCAGCCCGATCCAGACGATCGCCGGCATGCTGGGTGCAAGGGGCAGGCCCACGTCCGTGACGAGATGGAGCTGCCAGAGGCGGTCGAACGCCTCGCTCGCCGCTCCGGTGAGGAAGGTGATCGCCAGGATGGTCAGCAGGATCGGGGCGCGACGGACCGTCGCGATTCCCGCGCGCAGCGAGCCCATCATGGCTGCCGCGCCACGGGAGCCGTTCGCGGCGGGAGCGAAGTGGCGCTCGGGCATGACCATCGCCAGCCAGCCGGTCAGCGCCAGGTATCCGGCGCCGCCGGCGAGCAACGGGGCCGCGAGGCCGGCGACCGACGCCAGCGCCACGCTGGCTGCCAGCCCGGCGAAGGCCCCGGCCGATGCCGCCTGGCTGCCGCGGAGGAACAGGGGTCCGAGGTCGGGCTCGCCGGATTCGTCCACGGCCCACGCCTCCCATGCACCGCTGATGAACGTCGAGCCGACCCCCCACACCACCTGGGCCAGGAGGATGACGACGAACAGGGGCGTGGCGCCCCACAGCACGAAGCCAAGGCCCATCATGCCGGTGCCGGCGAGGACGGACAGGCGACGGCTGATGGTGTCGGCGACGACACCGGTCGGCACCTCGAAGAGGAAGGCGCTCACCTCAAGCGCGGCGCCCACCAGGACCAGCTGGAACGGGTCGAGCCTCGCCACCTCGATCGCGTACAGCGAGGCGGCAGTGAAGACAAGCAGGTTGAAGAAGGACGAGGCGAACTCGGCGGCCAGGTAGACCGTCCGGAACGGAGGACGACGCATGGGCACGCTCCATGAAGGACTGACGAGAGGTCGGGGGCGTGTCCCGGAAGGGCGTCAGCTCATGGCTCGCAGGGGCGAGCGGACGTCGAAGACTTCTGACGCGGGTCTGTTGCTCGGTGCGGGACCGCCTAGCGGTCCATTGGCTCCATGGGCTCGATGATAGCCAGGACCGTCAATCGGCCGGGATCGGACGGCCGCCAGACCTTGTCTGAACGGGCCATTCGGCCGTTGACCACCCGGCGACGGACACGCTAATTTGTCGCGGACCTAATTAGGCATACGGCGAATGAACGACGTGTACCGGGCGCTTTCCGATCCGACTCGACGGCGGATCCTCGCGCTCCTCCGGGAGCGTGACATGGCCGCAGGCGAGATCGCCTCGGAGTTCGAGCTGACCTGGCCCACGATCTCGGGCCATCTCGGAGTGCTGAGGGAGGCCGACCTGGTGCAGGCCGATCGGAGCGGGACATCGATCACCTACCACCTCAACGTGAGCGTCCTGGAGGAGGCGCTGCTTGCCCTCATGCGCGCGTTCCGGATCGGCGCCGGCCAGGAGGCAGAGCCGTGAGGCCGCGAACGTTCATCCTGGTGACCGGCCTCGCGTTCATCGTCGCAGCCGGAGTCAGCGCCTGGGCCTGGGGCCAGATCCCGGACGGCGCCCGGGTGCCCATCCACTGGGGCGTCAATGGCGAAGCCAACGGCTGGGCACCCAAGTGGGTGGCCCTCAGCATCGTCCCCGGCATGATCCTGGTCCTTGGCGCCGTCTTCGCCGCCATCCCCCTGATCGACCCGCGCCGGCCGCACCTCCTGCGCTCGTCGCGAGCCTACCTGTGGATCGCCGGCACCGCCATCGTGGTGCTGGTGGTGGTGCACATCGCGTCGGTCGCCATGGCCCTCGGCGCCAGGCTCGACATCGGGCGGGTGGTGGGCGTCGTGATCGGGGTCATGTTCTGCGTGATCGGCAACTTCCTCGGCAAGACGCGCAGCAACTGGTTCATGGGCATTCGCACGCCGTGGACGCTCTCCAGCGAGCGCTCCTGGGCGCGAACCCACCGGCTCGCCGGCTACCTGTTCGTCGCCGCCGGGCTGCTCGTGCTCGCCCTATCATTCCTCGCGTCCGCCGTGATCGTGGTGTGGGGACTCCTCGTCGCGGCGCTCCTGGCGTCGCTGATCCCGATCGTCTACTCGTACTTCGCGTGGCGCGACGACCCCGATCGCCGCCCCTTCGGAGGTTAGCCCGTGACTCTCGGCGAGCTCCTCGTCATCATCGCGCCGCTGCTCATCCTGCAGCTGGTGCTCATGGGGGTCGGCCTCTACGACCTCACCCGCCCGGATCGCAGGGTCCGCGGCGGAAACAAGCTGATCTGGGGGATCGTGATCGTGATCGGGGAGCTGCTCGGCCCGCTGGTCTACTTCCTCTTCGGTCGCGACGAGAGCTGAGCCGATGGCCGCCGCATCCGCGGTGGGCGACCCCGCCGTCACCTGCCAGGCGCTGACCAAGCGCTACGGACAGGTCACCGCCCTCGACGGGCTCAGCCTCGCCGTTCCAACGGGCAGCGTCTTCGGCTTCCTTGGGCCCAACGGGGCGGGCAAGACGACGACCATGCGGCTGCTCACCTCGCTGGCGCACGCGGACGGCGGCCAGGCGAGCATCGCGGGCGTGCCGGCAGGCGACGGCGAGCCGAACCGACGAGGGCTGCTTGGCTACCTCGACCAGGATCCGCGGTTCCATGGCTGGATGCGCGGGCGCGAGCTTCTCGAGCTCGTCGGCACCCTCTACGGCATGCGCGGTGCGGCGCTGCGGGAGCGCATCGACGAGGTGCTCGACGTCGTCGAGCTGACCGATGCCGCCCGGCGGCGCATCAGCGGCTACTCCGGGGGCATGCGACAGCGGCTCGGCCTGGCCCAGGCGATCCTGAACCAGCCACCGGTGCTGCTGCTGGACGAGCCGGTGAGCGCCCTCGACCCGGAGGGTCGTCGCGACCTCCTCGAGGTGATCCGCCGGCTCGGCGAATCGTCCACCGTCCTGTTCAGCACCCACATCCTCAACGATGTCGAGCGCGTCTGCGACCGCGTGGCGATCATCAACCGCGGGCGCCTGGTGACCGAAGGCCCCATGGACGAGCTCCTCGGGCAGTACGCCCAGCCGGTGTACATCGTGGAGGCCGAGACCGACGCAGGCGCCGAGCTCGCGGCGCTCGCCGAGCGCCTGCGTGGCGCGCCGTGGGCCACCGGTGCCGAGGTCGACCACGGGATCCTCCGCGTCTCGGTCGACGACGGGTCGCGCGCGGGGCGCGAGCTGCTTGCGGCCATCACCGCCTCCGGCATCGCGCTGGTCCGCTTCGAGCGGCAGCGGCCCACGCTGGAGGACGTTTTCCTGCGCCTGGTCGGCGACGATGACGATGCGGCTCCGCCGGTGGCCCGCGGCGGGAAGGAGGCGACGACGTGATCGGCTTCGGGCCGCTCCTGCGCAAGGAGCTCACGGAGCAGTGGCGGACCTGGCGGCTGCTGGTGGTGGGCATCATCTTCGCGATCTTCGGCATTGGCTCGCCGATCCTGGCCCGCTACACGCCGGACCTGGTGAAGGCCCTGGCCAGCGACCAGCTCGCCGGTGCCATCCCGACGCCAACCATGAGCGACGCGATCGTCCAGTTCCTCAAGAACCTCGGCCAGACGGGGATCCTGGCGGCCATCCTGCTCGCGATGGGGTCGGTCGCCGTGGAGAAGGAGCGGGGAACGGCCGCCATGCTCCTGACCAAGCCACTCTCCCGCGGGGCGTTCCTCGCCGCGAAGCTGGCCGCCATCGGCGGCACCCTGCTCGTGGCGACGGTGCTGGCCGGCATCGGCGCGTATGCCTACACGGCCGTCCTCTTCTCCGCTCCCCCGCTCGCCGGCTACGCCGCCATGTGCGGCCTCGTCTTCCTCACGCTCCTCACCTATGCGTCGCTGACCTTCCTGGGAAGCACGCTAACGAGGTCCTCGATCGCGGCGGCAGGAATCGGGATCGCGGCCATGGTGGTGCTCGCGGTCCTATCGGCCCTGCCGACCGTCGGTTCCTGGGCGCCCGGCAACCTCAACGACCCGGCCATGGCGCTGGCGCTCGGCAGCGAGGTGCATGGGCTGGTCCCTCCGCTCCTCGCCACCGCGGCGCTGATCGCCGCTTCCTACGGGGCCGCCTGGCTCAGCTTCCGGCACCAGGAGCTCTGACGCGCAGGCCCTCGCAGGTCGCCGCTTGCACGATCCCGGGTACTGGTTAACCTTGCTAATGAAATGAACGCACGCGCCAACCGCGACGGCGGCGTGGGGAGCGGCCCGAGGGCGTCCGTGGTCGACGCGTCCGGCCCTGCCTACCGCTGGTGGCTGCTGGGCGTGACGAGCATCGGCGCCCTCCTGGCCTCGATCACCTCCGGCTCGCTGATCATCGCCCTGCCGGACATCCTGCGCGAGCTCCATACTGATCTCTTCGCGGTGATGTGGATCATCGTCGGCTACACGCTGGTGCTGACCGTGCTGGTGCTCAACGCCGGCCGCGTCGCCGACCGCTTCGGTCGCGCCCTGACCTACACGCTCGGCTCGGCCGTCTTCACCGCTGCGTCCGTCTTCTGCGCCCTGGCGCCGGACGCCGGGCTGCTCATCGCGGGCCGCGTTGCCCAGGGGATCGGCGCCGCCTTCATGTTCGCCAACTCGGCCGCCCTGGTGACCGACGCCTTCCCGCGCGCGGAGCTCGGGCGCGCCCTGGGGATCAACGCCATGGTCGTCGGTGCCGGCCTGATCGCCGGCCCCATCCTCGGTGGGTGGCTCACCGGGTTCGGCTGGCGCTGGGTCTTCTGGTTCAACGTGCCGATCGGCGTGGCGGCGACGCTCGCCGCCTGGCTGATCCTGGTCGAGCGCCACGAGGCGCAGCGCGAGCTCTCGATCGACTGGTACGGCTCCGGCCTCTACCTGGCCGCCCTGCTCTCGCTGATGACGGCCCTCGCCTTCGGAGGCCTGTACGGCTGGTCGACCTGGTGGGTCATCGGGGGCTTCGTGCTCGCCGTCGCGCTCGCCCCCGTCCTGGTCCTCGTCGAGGGACGGGCCCGGCACCCGCTGCTCGACCTGTCGCTCTTCCGCGACCGGCTCTTCACCATGGGCAATCTCACCGGTCTCCTGAACGGCGTGGCGCGATACGCGGTGCTCTTCCTGCTCGTCTTCTACCTGCAGGGCGTCAAGGGGGAGGACCCCGTCACCGCCGGCATCAACCTGGCTCCCCTGGCCATCGGGATGGTCATCTTCTCGCCGATCAGCGGCGTCCTCGCCGATCGCTGGGGGTCGCGCCTGCTGGCCACGGCCGGGATGCTCATCACCGGTATCGGGCTGGCCGGCCTGACGTTGATCCAGGCCGATACCCCGCTCTGGCAGCTCTTCGTCTGGCAGACGGTCGTTGGCGCGGGGGCCGGCGTCTTCAACTCGCCCAACACGTCCGCGGTGATGGGGGTGCTGCCTCCGGCCAAGCGAGGCATCGGCGCCGGGATGCGCGCCATGCTGACCAACACCGGGTTCATCATCAGCATTGCCCTGGCGATCGGCCTCCTGACCAGCTCGATGGATCCGAAGGTGCTGATCTCGATCGCGGCCGGGGTGCAGTCCGGGTCGGCCGGGATCGACATGGGCCCGTTCATCGGCGCCCTGCACGTGGCCTTCTGGTCCGGGGTCGTGGCAAGCCTGCTCGGAGCGCTGATCTCCACGATGCGCGGTGGGCATCGGTCCTGGGAGGAGCCTGCCGTGATGGAGCGCATCGGCGCAGGCGAGGTCCCCGGGACGTCCGGCTGACGGTCCGGGCCGATCGCTCCGGGCTCGGTGGCTCCCTCGCCCTCTATGTCCCCGGGGCGTTGCCGAGCGCGCGGAGGGCTTCGAGCGCCATCTGCACCCCGTCGCGTCCGGCGGGGATCGGAATCCGGACCTGGTTCGAGCCCGCCGCGGGGTGGAGGCCGGCCGCTGCGAGCGCGGCGAGGACGGGCTGCCGGGCGTAACGCACCCACTTGAGGATCACGCGGTCGCGCTCGACGCGGACCTCCGGCACATCGGCCTCCTCGGCGGCCATCCGCACGCGCACCGCCGTGAACAGCCCCTCCACGGGCGGCGTGACGGGCCCGAACCGGTCGCGCAGCTCGGCGCGCAGCGCCTCGGCATCGGCCTCCGAGCGGACCGCGGCGAAACGACGATAGACCTCGAGCTTGGCGCCGGGATCGCGCACGTATGCGTCCGGCAGGTAGGCCGACCCGGGCAGGTCCAGGCGAACCGGCCCCGGCTCGGGGGCCGGGGCGCGGCCACGTAGGCGGTCGACCGCCTCGGCCAGCAGGCGGGTGTACAGCTCGAACCCGACCGCGGCCATGTGCCCGTGCTGCTCGGGGCCGAGAATGTTGCCCGCCCCGCGGATCTCGAGGTCGGAGAGGGCGATCTGGTACCCGGCGCCGAGGTCGGAGGCGCTGAAGATGGCGTGCAGCCGCTTGCGGGCGACCAGCGAGAGCGGCGTTCCGCGGCGGTGGAGCAGGTGGGCGTA
>CAYVLM010000107.1:0-6928 GCA_964452225.1 uncultured Steroidobacteraceae bacterium
GGCCTCGTTGGTCGCGAAGAAAGGCCCTAGGGCGTTCTCTGCGGTATGGGGCTAGGGGCCGTCCCGGGGAGCCAGGTGCCAAGAACAAGTTGACTACCCAGCCTGGTCGGTGTGCCGTGCAGGAAGGCAATCTGCACGCCGTCTGGAGCGAGCGTGCCGCCCGTCAGTGCATCCGAATAGTAGGATCCTACTGAGACGACCAGTGCCGAGCTCCCAGCAATCGTGCTCGGGACGGCAGGCCCATCCACGACGAACAGCACGAGGCGTCCGGCTGCGGCGTCGACCCCCTGCAGCGTCTCGGCGGTACTGGGCTGCCAAGGGAACAGAGAAGGGGGCGATCCGATGCTCCAGTTGTAGAGCTGGTCTCCGGTCTCGATCAGCACTCGACTGCGGTCAACCCATATGCCTGACACCTGAGCTTGGGATGGCCAATCAGCGACGACCGAGCCGCTTTGGCTATCCATGAGTACGACGTGACAGGAGCCCTCGGGGCTGCTGGGACAGTCGGAAACGAGCAACGTCGAGCCATCTTCGTTGAGGTATGCGGTGCCCCCAGTGGCAAAGGTCTCCACCCCGAGGTTCCTGCTCCTCATAGTCGCGACGTCAAGCATTTGAAGGCTTCCGAAAGATGCCGTTCCTCCTCCATGTACCTCGGTGACGTACGCGAGATGGCTGCCATCCGGGCTGCCTCCGACCGGGACACCGACGAGTGGATCGCTGAGCTGTCCGCTCCGCAAGACCCGGAAGATGGCGCTTCCGGGGTCTGCTCCCGTACCGGCATGACCCCAAAGGGTGACGACTCCGCCGAGCGAGACAAGGTCAGGTGTGTCCCCAACCGGGAGAAGGCGATCGTCGCTGCTCGTGGCACCGCGGATCCACACACGACTGACCTGGTTGGGACCGGCCGGGACGGAGACGGCGAGATGATCCGAATCGGTCCAGACAGCCATCTGCCCAGGAAACTGCCGCAGCAACACGCCATCTCGTGAGAAGACCTGTACGGTGTCGGATGTGACCTGCCCGCCGCCGATCACGGCGAACTTCGAGCCGTCGGCAGCCCAACCAACGATCTCGATCCCCGAGGCGCTTTCATCGAGCACCTGTTCCGACCAACCATTAACGGGCTGGAGGGTCCCCGACGATGGCGTTGCGGTTGGCTGAGAGGTACTCGCTGACGGTGTCGCGGTGGGCGCCGACGAGGCGGCTTCGTTACTAGCGAGGAATCTCGTGCTCCACACGCTGAAAACGGCCGCCGCGACCACCGTCGCAGCCACGACGAGGACCGCCAGGCGCGACGTGGTGCGAGTCCGTGTGCCTGCGTTCATCGCCTGGCGCGCCGCAAGGAGAGGTGCCACCTGCCCCACGCCGTCGTTCAGGTAATCATCGTAGTCCTCGCCAAATCGCCGCTCGAAGTCGTCGGATCTTGGCTCAGTCATCGTGCAACTCCGATCGCAGGCTAGCGAGCACTCGCTGCAGGCGCACTCGCACCCCGGACGGCGAGAGACCCAGTTGCTCGCCGATCTCGCTCGAGGTCATGCCAAAAGCAAAGCGCAAAGCTAGAAGCCGTCGGTCGCGAAGACCGAGAGCGTGGAGGGCGCGGGCCAGGTCGAGATGCTGTGGGCTAGTAGGCTCAACCACCTCGGGGGAGTGCAGCCGACCTGCTACGAGGTTTCCCAAACGTTGACGTCGTAGCTGGCGACGCACTTCGTTGGCCGTCACCGTGCATAACCAGGCTCGAATTCGACTCGGATCCCGGATCTCGGTCCGTGCGCGCCAAGCCGCTTGCCAGCAGGCCTGTACCGCATCCTCAGCGAGCGCCCGATCACCGCTCATCGCGAACGCTAGCCGCATGAGGTCAAGGTGGTACCGACTGACGAGCTGCTCAAACTCATCGGCCAGCATGCTGCCATCCTCCGCTTGGGCTCCCAAGGCGCTGGTGGGTACTCCCCGCTCCACATGAACTAAGAGTCGCGAGTGGGCGGAAGTGTTCCACCCTGCCACCACGAGCATCGCATGTCCGGGCCCCTGAGAAGCACAGGGCCTCGACAGACCCGTCGAGTGGTCTCACCCGCTCCATGCCCCTCGAGCTACCCATGGCGGCCCCTCGGGAGGTGTCCTGGAGGACCTCCTTTAGGGGAGGGTTGAGACCTAGCTGCGGCGAGCGAGGCTCCCAGCGGGTCGTCGATCCTGGCTTTTTGGGACGAGGGCCGCCGCACCGTCGTTAGCCGGCTCGGCAGCGAGGTCCGCGCCGGTAGGGATGGGCCTACCATCGCGGGGATGACCGCGACCGATGACCACGGAACGCTGCCAGCCCATGCTGAACGGCTGCTGCACCGCCTCGAGACTATCGACTTGCACGCGGTCTCCGGCAAGGTGAGCCACCAGCAACACGCTGACCACGCCCAGCGGGTGCACCAGCTCGCGCACCACCTGCGCGCGCTGCTACAGCTCAGCGAGTCGCGCTACTACGCAAGCGCGCTCGTGGTCGGACGTGCTGCGCTCGAGCACCACCTAATGGACCGCCTAATCCTCCTCGCGAATCGGCACATCGTCGTCTACACCAAGGCGAAGAAGAAGGACGCGGCGAGGTGGGCGGCCGACATCCGCGCGCTTCAGGCGAAGGGGTCGGACATTTCGGGCTGGTTCTGGGACCAGACGGGCCTCAACGTGGTGCACCGGGGCCTCCACACCGCGAAGTCGAAGAAGGGGCGCGGGCAGACGATCTCGTCGTGGTACTTCGAGGCGGACCGCTTCGATCCGTTCGTTGGTCCCAAGAAGCATGCCGGGCGCCTCGCGCGGCCGTTCTGGGAGAAGCGCCTCCTCCAACGGCTAGCCGATGATCAGGCCGCCGCGTGGAAGTACATGTTCCGGCACGACGCAGTTATGAAGGCGTTGCGCGTCAACCGCCTCCTCGTCGGCCACACCATCCAGGTCGACGTGCACTATGCGTTCCTGAGCGGCTTCGCCCATCCTTCGAAGCGCGGCTACGAGTCGCTCTACGGATGGAGCACTCCGGACCGCATGGGCATGTTCGACCACTACGCCAGTGAGCTGCTGCTCTTGTACGTGATCGTCCTGGCTGCTGCTGAGCTCGAGATCTATGGGCGGATGGCCCGTCGGGGCCCACGGCTTACGCTGCGAAGCTGGGAGGTGGTGCTGGCCGAGGTGCGCGACGCGCAGGCGTCGTCGTCCTACTTCTGGTTCCTGTCAGGTGGGCCGGTGATGTTCGATCGAATCGACACCGTGCACACGCCACCCGGCAACGTCAGGCTCAGGTGGGGGCGGCCGAAGGTCGACCCGGCCGCAATCCCGACGGCCCGCGTGCGGTACTACCGCGACCCGCTGGAACGCCTCGTCAAGCTGCACCAGTCTTCCGAAGAGATGAGCACGGGCCTCGTGTATCGGTCGCCATTCGAGCGCAGTGACCCGCGATTCCGCTAGGCGGAGCTGCCTCCGTTGATCTCCGGCCGTCTTGACCGGCCTGAGGCCAGGCGGGGCAGATCAAGGCCTCAGAGGACCCCACTGCCTCTACCAATCAGTAGGTTGCACCCGCCCCTCCGGCAGCAACCGGGCCAACATCGGAGGCCACCAGTGCTGCCTGGGCCGCTTCGAGCGACGAGCCGCACTCTGAGGACGTGCGCGACCGGTGTTAGGGTCCCTGCAACACGACGCCCACCGGCTGTACTGCGCTCGCCGAACGCCCTGACCAGGGCCTCCCGAGCGCGAGCCGGCTTAGTAGTCCGCCTGCTGTCGAATTGCGGCAAGCCGTTCGTTGATGCGATAGAGCCGCGCCAGGGTCTTCTCGGCCGGCTCGCTGCGGTAATCATCCGGCCACAGCGCCCGCCAGTGCCACGATAGGTCCTGGATGCTGAGCGGCTTGCCCTCGAGGCGTCTGGGTACGTGCCGTGTCCGAAAGTGGAGCAGGAAGGCCTCGTGGGCGCTGCGCCGAGGGTGGAACAGGCGCCAGGGAGCGACCACGTGGTCGAACAGGAACCGCAAGTGGGCAGCGAGGGGACGACGGAGGCGCCGATGGCTCACCTCGCCGGGGAACCACTGCGCGTATCCAACCACGCCCAGGATCCCGAGGTCCGCGACGGACACAAAGTCCATGTCGGTTCGCGGAGACCGCCAGCCGGGCGCCGCGCGGAGCAGCGGCGCCAGGAATGAGGCGACGGGTAGGTCGCTCAAACTGCTCGGCGCGGCGTCCAGCAACGCAGCCACCACATCACCGCGAGGCGTCCGCGCCAGGCCGCGCCGGATGACATCCGCGAATGTCGGGCTGTTCAACACCTCCTCGCGTTCGCCCCGGTAGAGGCGATTGGCTTCGTCCACGCTGACCTCGAAGGTCTCCTGGACGTCCTCGAGGGTCTCGACAGGGATCGGAGCCGCAGGCGCCTGGCGCAGGTAGGAAGGTCGAGTGGGGACCGGCCTGCCAAGCAGCGCGGTGATGAACGCATCTCGGTCCGTCGCCCAGGTGAACACGCCAGCCCGGATCTGCTCGCGCCGCCCGGTCCGGCAGACGAGCGGTTCGAGTGGACGCTCCCATGCCTCCGGGTGACCCAGCAGCTGCATCGTTTCCAACACGACCGCGCAGGCCGCATCGACCTCGGGAAGCTCTGCCTGGCCCATCACTGCCAAGGCCGGTTCCACCGCCGGCGTGATCGGGCCAGTCAGCCGCTCCTCGGTCCACTCCGCGGTGCGCTCGAGAACGCCGCGCGAAGCGCCTAACTCGGTCAGCGACTGATGCCGATTGCTGGCCGGCCCTTGGCTTTTCGCTAGGGCAGCAGCCAACTCGAGGCGAAAGCTGCGCCCCAAAGCGAGACGATTATCCGTGCTCAATTCTCGCTTTCCACGCTGAGGCACTCGCCGAACTTAGTCTGCCACAAGCGAGACGCTCCGCACGGTGAACGCGAGCGAGCCGACGTACGCGATGCGTGTGGTGCAGCCCCGCCTCCGTGTGTGGGCCATCTGCGACCGCTGCGGACACACGTGGAAGATCCGTGCGTCTACAACGCGACCTCGTTGCCGGCATTGCGAACAGGGGGCGCGGGGTGAGGCCGCCGCTGCCGCGAACGTCCGGCATCGCCAAGCGGACCGATGAACACTCCGACTTCCGTTCATCCGCCCCCGATAAGTCCACCGACCGACCTCCCAAAGGGGAGGGGGCGTTATGGCAGTAAGTCGACATCTCGGCGACCGGCCACCACGCCGGAAACCGAGATGCGCGAGGCGATCCACCTCAAGCATCGGACGCGCGTCATCGCGGCCGACCAGGAGCGCTCAGCCACCGAGCGGGCGCTCGCCCGCTCGATGCGCCGGTCGATGCAGAAGATCATCGCGGCCCGCCTCGGCGAGCTGGAGCCGGGCACGGCGCTCCACGGGCGCTGGGCGGCTCTTGCCCGTCACCTGCCCAGCTGCGAGCTGGTGCGCACCGTTCAGAACCCCTTGGCCGGCACCCGGCTGGGCTTCCCTTTCAGCTGCCGGGTGCCCGGCTGTCCGTACTGCGAGAGCGCCCGGGTCGGCGCCCTGCGTCGGCGCTACTGGCCAGCCATCCGCCAGGCCCGCCAGCCGAAGGCGGTGACGCTCACCATGCGCAACGTCCCGCCCGGTGCGCTGGGCGCCGGCTGGCGCAGGATCGAGCGCGGCTTCCGGCGCCTGTGGCGCTCGCCCCTGTTCCGTGGAGGCCGCTGCCGACCGGGCAAGGTCGGCTGCCTGGCCGGCCTCACCCGCGAGCAGCGACGGCAGCGGGCAGCCTGCGGCGGACGCTGCCGGCGGCGAGGGGCGGCTCGGGGTGGTGCTGTGCTCCACGCCGCCTGCCGACCCTGTCCAGGACATCGGCCGGTCTCTGCCGCGCTGCTGGCCCTGGAGGCGACCATCGGCTCGGACCGTGCCTCCTGGCACCCCCACGCCAACCTCCTGTACGACGGTCCCTTCATCCTCAAGCGCTGGCTGGACGCCGCCTGGGCGCGAGCCCTCGACACCGACACCGCCCACACCTGGATCCGGGACGCCCGCAAGCCGCCGTCCGGCCACCGTGGCACCTGGACCCTGGAGCACGCCCTGCACGAGACGCTCAAGTACGCAGTCAAGCCCGACCGCCACCTGATCGACTCCGCGCGACCGGCCTGGTTCGTCGAGTGGGTCGAGGTGCGGACCGGCCTGCGCCTGGTGCGCAGCTACGGACGCTGGTTCCGCCGACCCGAGCTGAGCGAGACTCCTGACGACGGCGAGGACCTGGTCCAACTCCAGGACGGTGATCGGTCGCGCGTCTACCGTGCCCCGCGGCTGGACCCGCTCACCGATGGCGAGGCCGACTGGCAGTTCCTGCCGGGCGACCGCCCTCGCCGGCACTTCGCCCGTTTCCGGCCACCCGGCCCTGGGCGGCGCCGGTGGCTGGTGGATCACCCCGACCTGCGCCGGATCGATGCCGAGGAGGACGAGTCGTGATCGCCTCGCAGTGGAGCGGACCACTGCGGCAGCCTCAGGCTGGGTGGGGACCGCCAACGGACCGGCACATGCGCGCTGGGTGGCCGATCTCTGCCAACCCCGGGCTCCTCGAGCTGGCCACTTCGCTGGAGCGCTTCGACCAGCCAGGTGGGCGCCGGGCCCGCCCCGAGGCCCTTTGGGGTGGCGCGCTCCATGCGGATCCATCGCGCGTGGCTCCGGCTGGGTGCGGCGCACGCGCGACGCTGGCCGATCGCCAGCCGAGGGCTGGCCGATGAGCGGCCCGTCGCCCAGCCTGGACGAGGCGCTCTTGCACCTCGTCGCCGACCGCGGCCCGGTGGGCTCGGCTGACCTTGCCGCCGCGTTGGGCATCGGAGACCGGACGGTGCGCCGTCGGCTGCGGCGCCTGATCCGCGATGGCTACGTCTTCGACCAGCCTGCAGCGGCAGCCTCACCTTCCGCGCCGACCTGGTCGAGGAGCAGA
>CAYVLM010000108.1:0-1457 GCA_964452225.1 uncultured Steroidobacteraceae bacterium
GAGTCGGCGAAGTCGATGTCGATGTCCGGCATCGTCACCCGGTCCGGGTTGAGGAAGCGCTCGAACGGCAGGCCGTACTCCAGCGGGTCCACCGGCGTGATCCCCAGCGAGTAGGTCACGACGCTCCCCGGGGCGCTTCCCCGGCAGGTGGTCATGATCCCCTGCTCCCGCGCGAAGCGGGTGAAGTCGGCCACGATGAGGAAGTAGGCCGAGTACCCCATCCGGTCGATGATCCCCAGCTCGTACTCGAACCGATGGCGCACCGCCTCCGGGGTCGGCTCGCCGTAGCGGGCCGCCAGCCCGCGCTCGCACTCGGAGCGCAGCCAGCTGGTGGCCGTCTCCCCCTCCGGGACCGGGAAATGCGGGAGGCGCAGCTGGTCGAACTCGAGCCGGAGATCCACCATCTCCGCGATGCGCAGGGTGTTGTCCATCGCCTCCGGCAGCTCGCCGTTGAAGAGCCGGCGCATCTCGGCGGGGCTCTTCAGGTAGAACTCGTTCGTGTCGAACCGCATCCGACCCGGGGTGTCGAGGTTCGCGCCGGTCTGGATGCAGAGCAGCAGGTCGTGCGCCTCATGCTGCTCGGGCACCGTGTAATGGGTGTCGTTGGTGGCGACCATCGGGAGGTTCATGCGCCGCGCGAGCTCCACGAGCTGCGGGTGCAGCCGGACCTGGTCGGGGACGCCGTGATCCTGGACCTCGATGTAGAAGTTGCCCTCGCCCAGGATGGACCGATACTCGTCGGCCGCCCGTTCGGCCGCCCGTTCGTCTCCCTCACCCAGCCGGCGCAGGATCTCGCCCGAGAGGCACCCCGAGAGCCCGATGAGGCCGGTGCTGTGCGCCGCCAGGAGCTCCTTGTCGATCCGCGGCCGGTAGTAGTAGCCGTCCAGGTGCGCCCGGGTGATGAGCTCCATGAGGTTGCGGTACCCGGTCAGGTCCCTGGCCAGCAGCACCATGTGGTACGGGTTGGCATCGATCCGGGCCTCCTTGTCCGTGTGGCGCCGGGGCGCCACGTAGGCCTCCACACCGATGATCGGCTTGATACCTGCCACGGTTGCCGCCCGATAGAACTCGATCGCCCCGTACATGGCGCCGTGGTCGGTGAGGGCCAGGGCCGGCATCCCAGCATCGGCCACGTGGCGGGTCATCTCGCGGAGGCGGGAGAGCCCGTCGAGGAGACTGAACTCCGAGTGGACGTGGAGGTGGACGAAGGAATCGGGCGGGCTGCCGGGGCGCTGGGTCACCCGAGGATGTTGCCAGAATATCCGCGAGCGAATCCCTCCTATTCGTCCGACCCTGCCCTCCGCTCGCGGCAGTTGTACCCATGATGCCGGCGTCGACCGCCACCCATCCTCGGCGCGCTGGCAGCGGCCACCCGGCGCCAGGCTGTCTTGACGCAGCGCTGGGCCGAGCGCAGGCTTTGCGCGAGCCGGAAGCCAGCGGCTCGCGGCGTCCGGCAG
>CAYVLM010000108.1:1467-4526 GCA_964452225.1 uncultured Steroidobacteraceae bacterium
TCCTATTCGTCCGACCCTGCCCTCCGCTCGTTGCCCTTGAAGATGGCATACCCGAGCAGCGCGAACGACACCGCCCCCAGCGGCAGCTCGACCGGCCGGGACGTGGGCCTCGGCTGGGCGAGGCGGTGGCCCTACGCGACGGCCTCGGTGGTCGCCGTTGCGCTGTGGTTCGCTGCGAGTCCCCTCCTCGACGCGCTGCTCCCGGACCTCCGGCCGGCAATCGGCTGGGTCGCGTATCTCGCCGGTGTCGTCATCGGTACCCGGTTGGCCGGCCTGACGGGCGCTCGAGGCTGGGTGGTCGTCCCGGTCATCACCCTCGCGGTTGGGCTCATCGTTGCCGGAGGCCTCATGATCCTGGGCCTGCACCTGCCCTGAGGCTCCGAGGCCCCGCCGCCACGACCACGCCGAGGGCTTGACAGGGCATTACATACAACCGTATGGTTGTATCTATGGGGCCGATGCTGAACCACGACCGCATCTTCGGGGCGCTGGCTGATGCCACCCGGCGCGACATCATCCGCCGCGCGATCGAGGGCAGCGAGGGCGTGGCCGAGCTGGCCACCCACTACCCCATGAGCTTCGCCGCCGTCCAGAAGCACGTCGCGATCCTGGAGCGGGCAGGGCTCGTCACCAAGCACCGGACCGGCCGTCGCAAGGTCGTCCGCACCAACCTCGCAGGCCTCGCCGCCGCGCGGCGCCTGCTGGACCGCTACGAAGAGCTCTGGCGCGGCCGCATCGACCGCATGACCGATCTGATCACCGTCCAGGAGACCGACGCATGACCGTGACCGATATCACCAAGGACCCCAGGGCGCTCACCATGACCCTGAGCGCGGAGTTCAGCGCCACCCCAGACCGGGTCTGGCAGCTCTGGGCCGATCCACGCCAGCTCGAGCGCTGGTGGGGCCCCCCGGTGTACCCCGCCACCGTGACCACCCACGACCTTCGCCCGGGTAGCCGGGTCGACTACCACATGACGGGGCCGGGCGGCGACCAGCCCCATGGCTACTGGGAGGTCCTGGAGGCCGAGCCCCCGCACCGGCTCGTGATCCTCGACGGGTTCGCCAACGCCGATGGCACACCGAACGACGAGCTCCCCGCCATGACCATGCGGGTGGCGATCAGCGCGATCGGCGGCGGAATGACCCGCATGTCGATCGAGACCACCTTCGCCAGCATCGAGGCGATGGAGCAGGTCCTCGGCATGCAGATGGAGGAGGGACTGAAGCTGGCCGTGGGCCAGATCGACGCGATCCTGGCCGGCGGCTGATAAGAGCAGGGTCGTGACCGGGGCGAGCGTCTCGCTCGACGGGTACATCACCGGACCAAACGAGACCGTGTCCCGTACTTCGACCACCTCGGCCGTGAACCCGTGGAGCTCGATGGTCCCGAGATCACAGAGGGCAGGCGTGTCACCCATCTTCGATACATCGTGCGCGGGCACCAACCCCGTGCGTTCGCCGCCAGGCTGCGGGAGGCGCTCGCCTCCCAGGCGGTCAGTCGCGGCCCCGGGTGGTAGCCACGTCGGCCTCGTTGCCCGCCGCGTCGGCCAGCGTCCACCAGGCAGGCGCGAACTCGTCTCGCACCATCCGGCCGCCGGCCGCCAGCGCCGCGGCAATCCGCGCCTCGGCCTGCTCATGCGGCACCCACACTGCGATGTGGATCGCGCCGCCGCCGTCCCGGCGGGCCTCATCCATCCGCTCGAACCAGAAGGGCGTGCAGCGGTCGTTGGGATCGACGAGGTCCTCGTCCGGGCTGTCGGGCCGAGGCTCATATCCCAGGACGGCCCGCCAGAACGGCATCACCTCGGCGATGTCCGGTGCGCCGGGGATGACGAGCAGGCTCTCGAGCGCAGAAGGGTCGGCGGACAGGCCGAGAGCCCGCGCCGCCGCACTGACCTGCCGGGCAATGTCCGCGTCGCGCTGGCTCATCCCCATGTACCCCTCGGAGAGGGTGATGAGGCGGACGGTCACGCCTCCCTGGCGCACATCGACGGCCGGGGGGTGGTCCTCGAGGCCTGGGATCTCGCCGATGGCCTCGATCAGCCGTGCGCTCTCGGCGAACGAGGCCGTCGGGAAGTGCGCGCAACCGCCCTCACCCAGGACGCGCCAGTCGGCGAGGCCCGCGCCTTCCTCGAAATCGCGCGGGGTGATCGGCGTGCTCGTGTCACTCATCAACAACCTCCATCGGGGCGCTCGC
Source organism: uncultured Steroidobacteraceae bacterium (assembly GCA_964452225.1). Taxonomy (GTDB): domain Bacteria; phylum Chloroflexota; class Limnocylindria; order QHBO01; family QHBO01; genus CAVXEH01. The sequence goes on from CAYVLM010000108.1 coordinate 3,667, forward strand.
CGCACGGTGCGCGGCAGCCAGGACGATACCGGCCGATGGTGCCACCCGCTGTCACGAACGGCACCAACCAGCCGAAGCGCACCACCGACCATTGGCGGTGCGGCCACAATGGTGGCCATGGCGCGACGCAATGCCCGCCACGCCGAGCGGGACGAACGAGAGGCGTTCCCTGACCCGGGGCACGACGTGCGGGCACCCCGCAACGTCCTGTACGCCCTGTTCGTCGCGTCGCAGCGTTCGCGCGAGCTCCTTGCGCTGGCCATGCGCGACGCTCCCATCCGGCCCGACGAATATGGCGTCTACAGCGCGGTCTTTGCGGCCGGGAGCCTGACCCAGACCCAGCTCGCCCGGTCGACCGGCATGCCGTTGACCACGGTGGCCGACTATGTCCGGGCCATGGTCGAGCGCGGGCACGTCGAGCGCCGACCCAACCCGACCGACAGGCGGAGCGTGCTGCTCAGCCTCTCGCCGACCGGCGAGGCGACGGTCCGTTCGATCATGCCCGCCTTCAGCCAGGCCGTGCGCACGCTGATCGACGAGCTCCCGCTGCCCGCCGAGGAGATCCTCGCCGCCCTGGAGGCGATGGCCCAGGCGACCGAGCGGACCACGCAACGTCTGTCAGCCGAGGGAGGAACGGGAGCGGCGGTCGGCCGACCTCGCTAGGACTCCGTGGCTCTATCGGGCCATGGCAGGGAGGGGGCCGCTCCCCTAGCGTCGGGCCGATGGAGGTCTCACCCGGAGTCCTGGTCCAGGCGCCACGCTGGGTGCCACGGGTTGCGATCCGCCTCCGACCGGCATGGCGCACCACCCATGGGGTCCTTGCGCCGCTGCTCGCTGGCGGTGCGCTGGTTGGCGTGCTC
>CAYVLM010000108.1:4536-6910 GCA_964452225.1 uncultured Steroidobacteraceae bacterium
AGTGGGTGGAGCGGCGCCATCGGGCTGGTCGCGGGACTGGCCGCCGTGGTCGCCATCCTCGGCGGGGTGTGGACGATCGGCGACCGGGCCGACCGCAGCGTGCGGACGATGCTCGCCATGGCAGCCGTCCTGTACACCGTCAGCCAGGTGACGCACCTGGCGGCCACCATCGGCTCGATACCGATCCCGCTCGCCATGGACGTCCTTCCGCTTCTGGGGCTGCTGGTCATCCTCGGCGCCTGCTGGTACCGGGTCCTCGCCCCGCGCTTCTCGCGCCCGGACGGGATCGCCGTCGTCCTCGACTCGGCGGTCGTCTTCTGCACCATGGGGGCGGCCAGCCTGCTGATCATGAGCGGACGGGTGGTGAGCCCGGATAGTGCCGTGGCCCTGACGTACACGGTCACCTTCGCGGCGACGCTCGGCGCCGGCGTGATCCTGACCCTGGCGATCACCCCGCGTCGCACGATCGGTGGCTGGCTGGCGATGATCGCCGGAGCGGCCCTCTTCGGAGTCGGGGCCATCTGGCATGTCTACAGCACCAGTCCCGCCTGGGCGCCGGACGGGCTGATCCAGGCCGGCGGCGCGCTCGTGTGCGCCTTCGGCTGTGCAACGTGGACGAGCGAGCTCGATCCTTCCGAGCGATTCCGCGCCATTGCGGCTCGCATCCGCGACTGGCTGCCGATCGCCGCTGTCGCCGTGGCGCCCGTCCTCCTGGTGAGCAACGAGCTGCTCCTCCTGGAGCACGGTGACGAGCTCGTCGGGCTCGCGGCCGACTCCCTGCTCGCGCTGGTCCTCATGCTCTGCGTCATCCGCCAGACGATGCTCCTCCGGGAGCGGGATCGCTCCACGGCCGAGGCGCATCACGAGGCCGACCGGGCCAGCTCCCTCATGGACGATCTGCGCCAGTCCGAGCAGCGTTTCCGCTCGCTGGTGACGAACTCGTCCGACGTCTTCCTCATCCTCGGCGCCGACGGGACGATCTCGTACCAGAGCCCGGCCGTGGAGCGCGTCCTGGGCTACGGACCGGGCGAGCGCGTCGGTCGCCAGATCTTCGAGATCACGCACCCCGATGACACCGACTTCGTGCAGGCAACGATTCGCGACCTCATCACCAGCCCCGGAGGGCAGCACACCATCGAGCTTCGCGCACACCATGCCGACGGCTCGTGGCGCACCCTGGAGGCCACCGGCCGCAACATGCTCGACGACCCGTCCGTCCACGGGATCATCGTCAACTACCGCGACGTCACCGAGCGGAAGCGTCTCGAGCACCAGCTGACCCATCAGGCCTTCCACGACCCGCTCACCGGACTGGCCAACCGGGCCCTCTTCATCGACCGCGTCAACCACGCCAGCCAGCGCCGCGACGACGGGCGCAGGGTCGCGGTCCTGTTTATGGATCTCGACGACTTCAAGACCATCAACGACAGCCTGGGGCACGTTGCCGGCGACCTGGTCCTGCGGGCCGTCTCCGAGCGCCTGCGCGCGGCCCTGCGTCCCGAGGACACCGTCGCACGGCTTGGCGGCGACGAGTTCGCGGTCCTCCTGGAACATGCCGACCCCGAGGTCGCCCGTGCGGTTGCGGATCGCCTGCTGGCGGCCCTCGACGCTCCCTTCGAGATCGGCGGGCGCCAGGTCCGGATCGGAGCCTCCATCGGGGCCACCTTCGCAGCCGATGGCGGCGACGCGGACGCACTCCTGAGCAACGCTGACGTGGCGATGTACACCGCCAAGGGGCGCGGCAAGGGCCGGATCGAGCTCTTCGAGGCCGCAATGCACGCCGCCGCGGTCACCCGCCTCGAGCTGCGTGCGGACCTCGAGCACGCGCTCGACCGCCACCAGCTGCGGCTTCGCTACCAGCCCGTCTTCGACCTGCCCTCGGGAAGGCTCGACTCGTTCGAGGCGCTGCTGCGCTGGCGTCATCCGAGCCGCGGCGAACTGCAGCCCGGTGACTTCGTCCCGCTCGCCGAGGAGACCGGGCTGATCGTGCCGATCGGCCGGTGGGTGCTCGACGAGGCGTGCCGCCAGGCGCAGGCCTGGAGAGAGACCGGTCACCCGGAGCTCTCGGTGAGCCTCAACGTCGCGCCGCGGCAGCTGCAGGAGGCGGAGCTGATCGGCTGGGTGGGCGACGCCCTCACGCGCAGCGGCCTGCCGCCGGAGCATCTCATGCTCGAGCTGACCGAGACCGGGATCATGCTGGACGAGGGCGGCCTGCTTGCGCAGCTTCGGGCGCTCGGCGTCCGTCTCGCGCTGGACGACTTCGGCACCGGCTACAGCTCGCTCAGCTACCTGGCACGGTTCCCCATCGACGTGCTCAAGATCGACCGCTCGTTCGTCGCGCGGCTCGGCCGGGAGGACGAGGACACGGCGCTGG
>CAYVLM010000109.1:0-6902 GCA_964452225.1 uncultured Steroidobacteraceae bacterium
ATGGCCCACCAGGAGACGCACCTCGGCCGGTACGAGGACAAGGTGGTCAAGAACCGCCTCGTGACGACCAAGGCCGTAGGCCCGGAGGACCTCGAGGTCGAGGCCGTGACCGGCAGCCTGGGCATGATGGTCACCGAGTTCGCCCCGTTCGGCGTCGTGGCTGCGATCACTCCCGTCACCAACCCGACCTCGACGGTCATCAACAACACGATCAGCATCGTGTCGGCCGGCAACGCGGTCGTGTTCAACGCACACCCCAATGCCAAGCGCTGCTCGGCCGAGACGGTCCGGCTCATCAACCGCGCCATCGTCGGCGCCGGCGGCCCGCCCGACCTGGTCACGGCCATCGCCGAGCCGACCATCGACAGCGCCCGGGCGCTGATGAGTCACCCCGACGTCCGCCTCCTGCTGGTCACCGGCGGTCCCGCCGTCGTGCGCGAGGCGCTCAGGACGGACAAGCGCGCCGTCACCGCCGGACCGGGCAACCCACCGGTGGTCGTCGACCAGACCGCCGATGTCGAGCGCGCCGGGCGCGACATCGTCAGCGGCGCGAGCTTCGACAACAACGTCATCTGCACCGACGAGAAGGTGGTGCTCGTCGTCGAGTCGGTCGCCGACCGCCTCGTCCGGGCGATGAGCCAGCACGGCGCCTACGTGCTCAAGGAGCATGAGGTCCGGCGCCTGGAACGGGTGATCTTCCGCGAGCTGGGCGAGCTGGGCAAACCCGGCGTCATCAACCCGGCGTGGGTCGGCAGGGACGCCGCGAAGATCCTGGCCGAGATCGGCGTGCAGGTGGAGCCGGAGCCGAGGCTGCTGGTCGCGGAGGTGTCGCGTGACCATAGCCTCGTGTGGACCGAGCAGATGATGCCGGTGCTTCCGGTCGTGCGAGTGGAAACGGTCGACCAGGCGATCGACCTCGCCGTGCGGGTCGAGCACGGGTTCCGGCACACGGCCTCGATCCACTCGACGAACGTCGAGACGATCACCCGGATGGCCCGGGCGATGAACTGCAGCATCTTCGTCGCCAACGCGCCCAACTACGCCGGCCTCGGCGAGGGTGGCGAGGGCTTCAGCTCCTTCTCCATCGCCTCCCCCACCGGCGACGGCCTCACCCGGCCACGCACGTTCTCGCGCGAGCGACGAATCACCGTCGTTGGCGCGCTGCGGATCGTCTGACCGTGACTGACCCGTCGCCGATCACGCCGGCGCTCGGCCTCGTCGAGGTCGACTCGATCGCGATCGGAATCGCGGCCGGCGACGCCATGGCCAAGCGTTCGCCCATCGACGTCCTGTACGCCGGGACTGTCCACCCGGGCAAGTACCTGGTGCTGGTCGGCGGCGCGGTGGCCGACGTCGAGGAGGCCCTCGAGGCGGGGCGCGCGGTCGGAGGGTCGTCGATCCTGGACACGGTGCTCCTCGCTGACATCCACCCGGACGTCGTGGCCGCGCTCCGCGGCGCGCGCCGCACGGCGGCAACCGAGGCCCTGGGCGTCATCGAGACCGAGACGGTCGCCGCCATCATCGACGCGGCCGATGCCGGGGTGAAGGGTGCGCGCGCGCGGCTCCTGGAGCTGCGGCTCGCCGACGACATCGGCGGCAAGGCATACCTGCTGTTCGGCGGCCCGGTGGCGGACGTCGAGGCGGCCGTGGAGATCGGCCAGGCGGCGATCGCCACGCGAAATCGGGCGATCGCCCGCGTGATCCCACAGCTTCACGCCGAGATGCGCGCCAATCTCGAGGCGGACGCCCGCTTCCGGGAGCGCCTCGGCAGCGGGCGAGAGGCACCCTGACGTGCAGCTGGCGCGGGTGATCGGGACGGTCGTCGCCACGCAGAAGGCCGCAGGCCTCGAGGGCGCCCGCCTCCTGCTGGTCCAGCCGCTGCGTCGGTCCGGGGCGCCTTCCGGCACGCCGGTGGTCGCCGCCGACGCCACCCAGATGGCGGGACCCGGCGAGCTGGTCTACGTCGTAGCCGCTCGCGAGGCCGCCCTGGCCATGCCGGAGCCGTTCGTGCCGGTCGACCACGCGATCGTGGGCATCGTGGACGAGGTTGCGGCAGCCGACTCGCCCGGGCCAGCCCGGTGGGAGCGCCCGTCGTGAAGCTCGCGCGCGTGGCCGCCACGGTCGTCTCGACGATCAACGTCCCGGTCTACGACAACCGCAAGCTGCTCCTGTGCGACCTCGTGTCGGCCGATGGCACGCCGGCTGGCGGTTACCTGATCGCCGTGGACACGGTGGGTGCCGGCGCCGGCGAGACGGTGCTGCTCATGGACGAAGGGAATTCCGCGCGCCAGATCCTGGCGGCGCGGGACGCACCCGTGCGGGCGGTGGTCGTTGGAATCGTCGACCACGTGGAGCTTGCTTCCCCGGGATCCGGGGCATCGCCCGGAGCTCCGGCATCGGCGAACAGGACGACGAAGGCCCCGGCCGCTCGACGGCCGAGACGCTCGCGAGGTCATGGCGTCCAAGGCGCAGAATGAGCGTCCGAGCGTCCATCCGCAGATCCCGGCCCCGGCGGCGGCCGGGAGGAGGTACGTCCGATGCGCGCCATTCGATCGCTGTTGACGCTGTTGTTCGGCCTGATGCTTTTCGGCGGGATCGCCTCGGCGATCGCCGCTGCCTACGCCAAGGGCCGCATCGAGTCGAGGGGCGATGAGGAGGACGACGAGTTCGACATCGCGGCGATCTACGAGGGCCGCGACTTCAGCTCGAGGGCCAGGGCCCTGCGTCGCGGGTCGGTGCTGAGTTGGTACGGCGGCGGGACCGTCGACCTGCGGGGGGCGACGCTCGACGAGGGCGGGGCGACACTGACCGCCCGCTCGATCTTCGGCGGCATCCGGCTCGTGGTTCCCGAGAGCTGGAGCGTGGAGCGCGACATGGTGAGCGTGTTCGGTGGCGTCGGCGATGGCCGCGACGCGGAGCGCGTCGACGAGTCGCTGCCGACCCTGGACCTCGAGGGCTTCTCGATCTTCGGCGGGATCGGGATCGTGTCGGAGGCTCCGGACCTCGATGATCGCGCCGCCGAGGTCGCCGAGGCGGAGGCCGAGGCCGCGCTGGCGGCCACGCAGCTGGGAACCGAGCCGGCGACCGCCTAGAGTGCCAAGAGCGCCGCGGCCAGCTCCCGATAGGCATCGAGCGCGGGGTCGGTCGAGCGCGCCCCGCGGAGCTGCAAGTAGCTGCCGTTCACCGGGTTGACCGAGCCGATCACCTGGCTGTACTTGTCGGCCCAGCCCGCGTACCGGACCCAGCGGTCGATCCACGCATCCACGATCCGCGTCGCCCGCCGCCGCCCAACCCCTTCGGCGGCCATCATTGCGGCGACGAACTGGTCCCGCCTGACCTCCATCAGCTCGGTGATGCGGCAGAGGATCTGGCTACGGTTGTACGCGGTCCGGGCGGCCCAGCCCGGCTGCGCCTTGCGCGCCGGCGGGCAGCCGACCCTGCTCATCGAAGATCTCGTACGAACGGCCGGACTCCGTCCTGGGGAACTGCCCGCCGATGAACAGCTTGTAGGTCTTGCGAACGCCGAGCCGCTCGCCGGGCGCCTGGCGGGTCCCGTTGCGACCGTCGCGGCCACTCACCGCAATCGGAGCCGCGGCACGCGCCTCAAGCACCGAGGCGCGGCGCGAGGGGGTGGCCGTCGCCGTGCTTCGAACCGCCGGCCGGGGATCTCCTGGGGCCGTTCGGGCTCATCGCTCGCGGCCCTCGTTGCCGTACTGGAGCGTCTCGGGGCGCTCGAGGAGCAGCGCGTATGCCGGTCCGCGGTCGGCGACCGGGCGGTGGCGCGTCCCGCGGGGCACCACGTAGAGGTCGCCCCGGCTGAGCTCCACCGTCCCTCCCGGATCCAGCTCGATGCGGTAGGTGCCGTCCCAGCAGAGGAACAGCTCGTCCTCGTCGTGGGTGTGCCACGGGAACTCGCCCTCGACGCGGACCAGGCGCACGACCGCCTCGTTCACGTCGGCGAGATCAACCCGATGCCAGGCTTCGCGCAGACCGTCGGCGACGCTCGGGATGGAGACCGCCATCGGGCCGGCCGGCAGCTTCGCCATCGGTCTATGCCGCCCCGTCCAGGGCGAGGTAGGCGGCAAGCGGCGCGTACTCCCAGGGAATCCCCCCGCGCGCGGCCAGTCCCCACGACGCGGGCGCGGGACGGGTCTCGCCCTTCTTCGTGAGCGTCATACGCGCCCGATTATCGCACTCGCGCGGGCGACGCCCGCCGCGGACGGCTTTCTTGCAGACTCTCATGGCCGGACCGTTAGGCAGCAATCCGTCGCTCCGCTGACCGGTCTTCTGCTCCAGGGCGGCTCCCGTACGCTCAGCCGGCTCGGACGGACCGCCGGTGGACGCGCTTCACGCCCGCAGCCGCGCGGCCAATGTTCCGGGGATGCGAATCTGCCAGGAACGTGATGGCCGCCAGAGGGCCGATGGGGTCCTTCAGCCAGCGCCTGACCCGGACCGCCCCGTCCGGCAGCGCGGCGTGGAAGGTGGTTGCATGGCGAGCGACCCGCCGCCGGTTCGTGGTCGTGTCGCGCATGACGACCCAGACGCCCACGATTCCCGCGTCCCAGCCGCGTTCGAGCGCGATCCGCCCTGCCAGGCGTCGGTAGCGGTCCACCTGTCCCAGAAGCGCCTGGACGTCGGCCAGCTCCGTCTTGAGCTCGATCACCAGGAGCGCCCGTCGTTCCGGGTGGAAGGCGAGGATGTCGATGGCGCCGCGCTCGCCGTAGACCGCGAACGTCACTTCGGGAGAGGAGGTCCAGCGGGGCAGCGCCGCCAACAGCTTCGCCACCTGCTCGCGCATCGCCGAGTGCCCGGAGGAGAGGAGGCGGTCCAGCTCACCGCCGCGCCAGCGCGCCACGATATCGATCCGCATCTCCAGCGCGGCAGCGACCCGCGCCAGGGTACCGATCGAGAGGGTGGTCATCCGACCCCGCTCGATGCGCGAGATGGTGCTGATGGAGCCCCCGTCCTCTCGGCCACGTCTACCTGACGAAGGCTCCCGCGCACGCGGACGGCGCGGAACACGCCACCCAGGCGAACCACGTCCACGGATCGATGGTGGCGCCGTCCGCCTATGCGGCCCTTATCTCCTGCTTACGACCGCGCAGGTCGGGCGCCGCGTGCCCAGCTGGGGCGCCGCGTGCCTGCTGGCGAGGTGCGCACCGGGTCATCCGCGCTGGGCGGTGAGGTCCTTGTCCTCCATCTCCCAGGCGTGGTCGAGCGTGTGGTAGGCGGAGTGCCGGATCAGGAAGGGCAGGTTCCACGATCGCATCCGCCGGGTCACCTCCCCCGCGTTGTACGCGCGCATGGCCGCGACGTAGGACTCGCGATGCTCGCGCAGCCCCTCGGGCGTCAGCGCCGCGCCCTCGGGGATCCGCAGGCCCACTTTCCTCGCGAAGTCTCCGGTCTCGACGCGGATGACGTGGCTGATGATCTCGTCGCGATCCCGCCCTCCTCCGCGCGGACCTTTGCGCATCTTCGGCGAGACCCGCGCCGCCACATCGTCGAAGAACGTCCAGCAGGCGCGAAGGAGCGTGATGCGGTGCTCGAGCTCCGTCTCGTCCATGGGCTCCTGCTCGGCCGCGGCGGCAGCGAAGGAGATGCCCCAGAAGTCGGTCGAGCCGGCGCCGACCTTGTCCTCCACGACTTCGAGAGGTCCCGCGGCGGTGAACTCGTGCGCCAGGCCGGCGAGGCTCGCGATCGGCCGGTAGCGCTCGCGATAGGACTCGAGCGTCTCCAGGGCCAGCTCCGCGGTCCTGGCACCCCGGCTCCACCCCGGCCAGTCCAGGCTGAACGCCACGGATCGCTTGCCCTTTGGGCCGCGGTCGATGACGGTGCGCACGGGCATGGGCCGATTGTGACAGCCGCCCGCGTGCGCCGCAGACCGCTCAGGCAGGTGCGGCGCCCTCCAGGTCGAGGAGGAAGCGCTTGCGCTCCTGGCCGCCGCCGTAGCCGCCGAGGCCGCCCGAGGCCGGGACGACCCGGTGGCAGGGCACCACGATCGGGATGGGGTTCGCGTGGAGGGCGTTGCCCGCCGCGCGAGCCGCGCGCGGCGAGCCGGCCTCCGCTGCGACCTGTCCGTAGGTGATCACCGATCCGAACGGCACGCGCGCCGTGGCCTGCAGGATCGGCAGGGTGAAGCCGTGCACCAGCGACCAGTCGAGCGGCAGGTCGAACGACCGCAGCTCCCCGGCAAAGTACTCGTCGAGGGCGCGGCGCACTGCGTCAGTCCGCTCTGGGGCGCGGAGAACCCGCGGCGAGACTCCCGCCGACAGCTCCTCCAGGACACGCTCCTCCCCCTCGCCGGGATACGCGATCCGCACCAGGCCCCGTGGCGTGACCGCCACCAGCAGCTCGCCGAGTGGTGAGTCGAGCTCCGCGTAGGCAACGTCGAGGAGGCCGGAGTCGGCGGCCCGGCGTCGCAGCTCCGCGGACATGCGGTCGACGTCGAGGGCTGCGGTGCGGCCTCCGGCATGCGCGAGCCGCCGCTCCAGGTCCCGGTCGCTCATTCGGTCACCTCCCGCCGCAGCCGTCTCAGGCCGGCCGCCACGTTCTGACGGGCCGCCTCCTCGGAGCATCCGATGCGCTCCCCAATATCCGCGTACGCCAGGTCGAAGACGAACCGATGGACCACGGCGGCGCGCTGCTTGGGCGGCAGGCCGCGCACCGCGGACCAGAGGCCGTCGTCGGCCACCTCGTGGGCGGCAACCGAAGGCTCGGGGCGGGCTGGCCCGTCACCATCGGTCCCTTCAAGCCTCTCGGCCGGCCGGCGGCCCCGGCGTCGAAGCGCATCGGTCGCCTTGTGCTGCGCGATGGTGTAGAGCCACGCGCGCAGGTTCGACGGGTCCCGCAGCCGCGGATAGGCGCGCAGCGCCGAGAGAAAGGTCTCCTGAAAGCAGTCGTCG
>CAYVLM010000110.1:0-6894 GCA_964452225.1 uncultured Steroidobacteraceae bacterium
GCCGCGTACGCCCTGAGGTCCGCCGGAACCTCGGTCGGATCGATGTCGAGCGAGACGCTGATGAAGTCCGCCTGGGTGTGCGCCTGGCGGACGATGTCCTGCTGCGCGCGGCAGTTCGTGCACCAGATGGCCATCGCCTCCAGCAGGACCGGAGCCCGGGCGGCGAGCGCGCCGAGGGTCAGGGTCTGGCCGCTCGTCACGTCGACGAGCTCCACGGCGTCCAGCGGGTCGCCCGTGAGGGCGGGCGGGACCGTGCCCGCCGCGCCGCTCGCGCCGGCCGATGCGCTCGTCGACGCCGGCTCGCCCGCCGGTGGGGCGCTGCAGGCGGCGAGCAGCAGCGCCGCCGCGCAGATCGTGGCTGTCAGCCGCATGCCACGATCCTACCCGCGACCGGTGACGAGCGCGTGACGCGCGGGACCGATACCATGCCGGCGAGATGGCCACTCCTCAACGACGCCCCACCACCACCGTGATGGTGGACGGTGTGCCGATCGGCAGCGACCACCCGGTCGTGGTCCAGTCCATGACGAACACCGACACCGCCGATCCGGACGCCACCGCGCTGCAGGTCGCACAGCTGGCTCACGCCGGGAGCGAGCTGGTGCGGGTCACGGTCAACAACGACGAGGCGGCGCGAGCGGTCCCCGTCATCCGCGAGAAGCTCGATCGGCTGGGAGTCGACGTGCCCCTCATCGGCGACTTCCACTACAACGGGCACCTCCTGCTCACGAAGCACCCCGACTGTGCCGCCGCGCTGGCCAAGTACCGCATCAACCCCGGCAACGTGGGCGGGCGACACCGCGACGAGAACTTCAGCCGCATCATCGAGGTGGCGGTTGCCAACCACCGGCCGGTGCGCATCGGCGTCAACTGGGGCTCGCTCGACCAGCAGCTGCTCACCGAGATGATGGACGCCAACGCCGCGTTGGCGGAGCCCATGGACAGCCGCGAGGTCATGATCGAGGCGATGATTGCCTCGGCGCTGCGCTCGGCGGCCCTCGCCGAGGAGATCGGTCAGCCGCACGACGCGATCGTCCTCTCCGCCAAGGTGAGCGGCGTCCCGGACCTGGTGGAGGTCTACACGCGCCTGGCGGCCCGCTGCGATTACCCCCTGCACCTGGGGCTCACCGAGGCCGGGATGGGCTCGCGCGGGATCATCGCCAGCACCGCCGCGCTGGCGATCATGCTCGAGCGCGGCATCGGCGACACCATTCGCGTCAGCCTGACCCCGTCCCCCGGCGGCGACCGGACCGAGGAGGTGCAGGTCGCCCAGCAGGTGCTCCAGTCGCTCGGCCTGCGCAGCTTCGCGCCGCAGGTGAGCGCCTGCCCCGGCTGCGGGCGGACGACGTCCACCTTCTTCGGTGAGATGGCCGAGCAGATCCAGGGCCACCTGCGCGAGCAGATGCCGGTCTGGCGCGAGCGGCACCCCGGAGTCGAGGAGCTCCGCGTCGCGGTGATGGGCTGCGTGGTGAACGGTCCCGGCGAGAGCAAGCACGCCGACATCGGCATCAGCCTGCCGGGCACCTTCGAGGAACCGGTGGCCCCGGTCTTCGTGGATGGCGAGAAGACGACGACCCTGCGCGGTGACGACATCGTGCCGCGCTTCCTCGAGATCCTCGACGCATACGTCGAGCGCCGCTTCCCGGAGCCGGGGAGCGCCACCGAACCCGCGCCAACGTCCAGCTGAGGGACGGGCCGCGGTCGGCACGGCGGCACGAACACGCCGGCGCGGGCGACGCAGCGGGGTCCCTCGCGGCCGAGGGACCCCGGTTGCCCAGGATGATATGCGGCGGCTACACCGCCTGCGGGACCAGTGCCTCGAGGAGGAACTTCAGGAGCTCCGTCGAAGCCGTGAACGTCCGCTCCAGGTAGCGCGTGGCGAAGGCGGGATCGTTGAGGGGAGCCGGCAGGTCCTCCTGCATCTCGGTGTCCTGCTCCCAGACCCAGTCCGTTCCCGGGCCCGCGGGGGTGAAGCTGACGGTGGTGGTGTAGTGCAGCGGGCCGTCGACCTCACGGCCGACATGAACGAGCTTCCGCAGCGGCCGAACCTCGGTGACCTGGATCTGATAGTCGTGAATGGCCCCGCCCGACTTCAGGGCGAGGATGGCCGTGGATCCCTGCTCAGTGAACGGGCCGTCGATCTCCCTGGCGGACGCCACGGTGAAATGCCAGATCGCCAGCCTGCTGATGTCGCCAAGGAACCCCCAGACCTGCTCCGTGGGCACGTCGACGTGCCCGGAGATGCGAGTGTGGATGAGCATTGCCCCGACCTCCTTCGTGACGGGGGTCAGCCCTCACCTGCGGCGCGGCGCGGTTCCGGCAACCGGCGCCCGGGTCGCGTGTCACGCACCCCCGCCAGACGCAGAACCATGATCCGCGGGCCAGGCCTCGCACAAGAGGACAACGGCCCCTAGTGACGTGGCTCCCAGCTGAAGAAGCGGAGCGCGACCAGCATTCCCGCCAGCCCCCAGACCGCGATCACCGCGAGGTGGTCGAGGTAGAACCCGCTCCCGCCCGTCTGCGGGTTGTAGATGCTGAGCATCGCATCGGCGAAATGCCGCACCGGGAAGAGGTAGGAGACGGTGTTCAGCCAGTCCGGGGCGCCGCGCATGTCGATGAACACGTTGCTGATGAACATCAGCGGCAGGACGGTGAACTGCACGATCGCCGGCGCCGAGTCGGCGTTGGGGATCAGGCCGGCGAGGGCCAGGCCCAGGGCGCAGAAAGCGGCTGCGCCGAGGGCGAGGGTGACGACCAGGGCGGGGAGCTTGTCCCACGGGAAGTGCACGCCGTAGAGGGCCGAGCCGAAGACCGCGACCACGGCGACGAGCACCGTCCCGATGATCACGGCGTGCAGCATTCGCCCGGCGAGGTAGGCCCCCGACGGGAGCGGCGTCCCGCGGAAGCGCTTGAGAATGCCCTCGTCACGGGCCGTGGTGACCATCATGGCGATGTTGGTGTACGTGGCGGTGATGAGGCCGAAGACGATGATCCCGGGCGTGTAGAAGTCGGCGATCCGCAGTCCGCCGCCCATGTCGCGCGAGCCGCCGAGCAGCACGTTGAAGATGACCATGAACAGGAGCGGGAAGAAGAAGGTGAAGAAGGCGGCGGCAGGGTTGCGCCAGAAGGCGCGATTCTCGAAGCGCACCTGCCGCAGGGTCAGCGCAAGCCCGCTCACGTCGCCGCCTCCGTCGCCGTCTCCGTCCCTGTCTCCGTCGCCGTCTCGGCTTCCGCCTCGCGGGTGAGCTCCAGGTAGACGTCCTCCAGGCTCGGCCGGGAGACCTTGAGGCCGATGAGCTCCACCTCGTGGGCGACCGCCCAGCCGGTGACCTCGTGGAGCAGGCGCGTCGGCGCGTCGGTCTCCAGCTGCCAGGCGGACCCGCCGCCGGCGCGGCGGAGGCCGAGCTCCGCCGGCGGCTCGATGCCGTCGGGGAGGCTGAAGCGGATCACGCTCGCCTGCGAGTCGCGGGCGCCGAGCTTCTCGGGGCTGCCCAGGGCCACGATCTCGCCGCGGTTGAGGACCGCCACGCGCCTGGCGAGGTTCTCCGCCTCGTCCATGAAGTGGGTGGTGAGCAGGATCGTCTTGCCAAGCCCGGTCAGCGTGCGCACCGTTTCCCATGCCTGCCGGCGAGCCGATGGATCGAAGCCCGTGGTCGGCTCGTCGAGGAAGAGGAGCTCGGGATCACCGACCAGGGCCAGCGCCAGGTCAAGGCGTCGGCGCTGGCCGCCCGAGAGGTTGATGATCCGCTTGTCCGCGGAGTCGCCCAGCCCGACCAGCTCGATCACGCTTGCCACGTCTCGCGGCTTCGGGTAGTAGCCGGCGAACATGACCAGGATCTCGTGGACGGTGAGGTAGCGCGGCAGGCCGGTCTGCTGGAGCACGATGCCGACCCGCTCGCGCATCGCCCGCGACCCGTCCGCCGGGTCGTGGCCGAGCACCCGGACCTCGCCGGCGTTCCGCGTCCGGTAGCCCTCCAGGATCTCGACGGTCGTGGTCTTGCCCGCGCCGTTCGGCCCCAGCAGGGCGAAGACCTCGCCACGCTCGACCGTCAGGTCGATGCCGCGGACCGCCTCCAGGCTGCCGTAGGACTTGCGCAGGCCGCGGATCTCGACGACGGGGGCGCCTCCCGCCTCGACCGCCATCAGGCGCGGCTCACTTTGCGACGACGATCGTCCACGCGGCAGCCACGAACATCAGGACTCCGAGCGCAAGGAGCACGAGCGGCAGCGCCGCCACCCACAGGTTCTGCTCCACCACCTGGCGCTGGGGGTCGCGATGGTCCGGGTGCAGGTCGTGGATCGTGTCGACCACCTGCTGGTGGGCGTCGGATCCGATCGGGAGGTTCTGTGCCATGGGTTCGTGAATGGTTACTCCTTGGGGAGGATGGTGTCCAGCTGGCGCGTCAGGTCGGCCTGGCTGAGCTGTCCGATCTGGCGGCCCTCGATGACGCCGTCGGCGTTGATGAAGAACGAGTCGGGTGGCGCGTAGATCCCGTAGGCCCGCGCGACCGCGCCGCCGGGGTCCATGGCGGTCGCCCAGGTGGCGCCCATCCGCTGCATGAAGGCGCCCGCGGCATCGGCGCGGTCCGAGAAGACGATGCCAACGATCACCAGGCCGTCCGCCGCGTGCTCCGTGGCGGCCTGCTGCAGAAGCGGGAACTCCTCGATGCACGGGCCGCACCAGCTCGCCCAGAAGTTCACGATCACCGGGTGGCCGCGCAGGTCGGCCAGCCGGACCGGCTTGCCGCTCAGGTCGACGAGCGAGAAGTCCGGCGCCTGAGAGCCGATCGTTGCGGCGGGCGCGGCGGCCGGGGCCAGCAGGCGCCACGCCAGGGCCCCGAGCAGGATGAGCGGCAGGACCGCGGCCGCCGCCAGGTACGCGAGCGGCAGGTGACGTCGCACGGTGTGCTCGCTGGCCGCGGACGCGGGACCGTTGGCCGGGACGGCCGCCACTCAATGCCCCTCGGCGTCGTCGTGCGGGCGCTGCTCGGTCTGCCGCCACTCGCGCCCCGCGGCGCGCACCCAGCCGACGGATCCGTAGACGATCACGAGCAGGCCGGGGATTGCCAGGAACCAGTTGACGGGCTGGTCCGACGGTCGAAACGCGAGGCCGGCGGCGAGCAGCCCCATGCCCACCGAGAGGATGACCGGCAGCAGGCTCGGATGCGGAAGATGGACGCCGCTCGGTGGCTGCGGGCGCTCGCCCGGTCCCGGCACACGGCTCGACACGGCGAAGACCAGGCCCAGCACGAAGATGATCCCGATCCCGATGATCAGGTAGCCGAGCTGCGTATCGGTCAGCGGCATGGGCCTTGCTTGCCTCCCTAGCGCAGGAAGTACAGGGTGGTGAAGAGGGCGATCCAGACCACGTCGACGAAGTGCCAGTACATGCTGATGGCCTCGACCGCCACGTGGTTACGCTGGCTGAACTGCCCCTGCAGCCCGCGCGCCAGCAGGATGGTCAGGCCAACCGTGCCGGCGAAGACGTGCGCGCCGTGGAAGCCGGTCAGCGTGTAGAAGGTGGTCCCGAAGATCCCGTCGCCGATCCCGAAGCCCAGCTTCGTGTAGTCGAGGAGCTGGCCGCTCAGGAAGGTCAGGCCCAGGAGCAGGGTGATCGCGATCCAGAACTTCATGCGTGCCGTGTCGCCCCGGCGGATGGCCCACACCGCGAACTGCATCGTGAAGCTCGAGCTGACGAGGATGATCGTGATCGGCAGCGCGATCGGCAGGATCTCGAGGGGCGGCGCCGATGGCGGGGGGCCCCAGTCGGACTGGTTCGCGGCCCGGCTGTTGAAGTAGGCGGCGAACAGACCACCGAAGAACATCACCTCGCTGGCGATGAAGAGGAGCATGCCGAGGAGCGGGGTCGGCATACCGGCCCGCTGGTGGGTGGCGGTGGTCTGGGTCACCTGGGGACGGACGGCCGGTGCCTCGGCGCTCATGAGTGCTCCTCCACGGCGGCCATGGCCGCCTCTCCCAGCAGGCGCTCGCGGTCATGCCGGTGACGCAGGTCGAAGACCGGCCGCTCGGAGCGGACTGGCGGCAGCCGGTCGAAGTTGTAGGGCGGCGGGGGCGAGCTGGTCGCCCATTCGAGGGTGTTCCCCTCCCACGGATCGTCTCCGACCCGCTCGCCGTTGATGAACGTGGCGACCACGTTCAGCAGGAAGGGCAGGATCGAGATGGCGATGGTGAAGGCTCCGATCGTGGAGATGAAGTTCCAGACGGTCCAGCCGGCGGTTGGCGAGTAGTCCGCGATCCGCCGCGGCATGCCCTGGATCCCGAGGATGTGCATCGGGAAGAAGGTCACGTTGAAGCCAATGAGCATCAGCCAGAAGTGGACCTTGCCCAGCTTCTCGTTGAGCCGGCGCCCGAACATCTTCGGGAACCAGTAGTAGGTGGCGGCGAAGACCCCCATGACCGCGCCGCCGAAGAAGACGTAGTGCAGGTGCGCCACCGCGAAGTACGTGTCCTGGAGGTGGAAGTCGACGGGCGCCTCGGCCATCATCACGCCGCTGATCCCGCCGATCAGGAACATGGCCAGGAAGCCGACCGCGAAGAGCATGGCGGTCGTGAAGCTGATCGAGCCGCGGTACATGGTGGCGATCCAGTTGAACATCTTCACGCCGGTCGGCACCGCGATCAGGGCGGTCATGAAGCTGAAGAACGGCAGGAAGACCACGCCGGTGGTGAACATGTGGTGCGCCCACACGCTGAAGCTGAGCAGCCCGATGGCGATGGTGGCGAAGACGAAGGCCCGGTAGCCGAAGAGCGGCTTGCGGCTGAAGGTGGGCAGCACCTCGCTCACCACGCCCATGGCCGGCAGGATGACGATGTAGACCTCCGGGTGGCCGAAGAACCAGAAGATGTGCTGCCACAGGATCGGGTTCCCGCCGG
>CAYVLM010000111.1:0-6850 GCA_964452225.1 uncultured Steroidobacteraceae bacterium
CATGACGAAGCGGATCACGCCCTCGGTCTCCACCGCGTCGAAGCCGAAGTGGCGCGACAGCGTGGTGATCGAGGCGCGCGGGCTTTCGAGCGCAGTGATCGCGTAGCCTTCCACTGCGCCCCAGAGCCCGGTGACGTCGATCCTCGCCTCGGGCAGCCCGGCGCGCCGTGCGCTGCTGGTCAATGCCGGTCTCGCTTTCGATGTCGTCCCGTCGCACGTGGACGAGCGGGCTGTCGAGGCGCCGCTCATCGCTGGCGGCGCAAGGCAGTTCCCCGTCCACGTGGATGATCTCATGACAGCAGTTGGTGCGATTGCCGGGGCCAAGACGCTGCCCGGGGGGCCCATCGGGGTGGCCAACGAGCAGCCAGTGCCATTCAGCGAGGTCATGGTGGGGCTGGCCGGGCTCCAGGGACGCCGGTGCCGGTTCGTTCGCGTGCCATGGCAGCCCGTGTACTGGGGACTCCGCCTGGGCGAGCTGCTGAGCCTTCCCATGCCGTTCCGTGCGGACTCGCTGCTCGGGCTCGTGCGCCCGGCGCCATCGGTTCCTGGCCTCGAGGTGCTGGCGGGAATGGACGTGAGGCTGCGACCGTTCCCCGGCCAGCCCGCGAGCTGATGACGGAAGGCCGATGACGCAGCCGGTACGCGACGCTCCCGACGTGACCGTCATCACCGCGACCTATTCGATGGAGCGCTGGGAGCTCATCGTCCGCGCGGTCGAGTCGGTGCTGGCTCAGACCGTGCCGCCGAAGGCCATCATCCTCCCCGTCGACCACAATCCCGAGCTCTTCCGGCGGTTGCGCGACGAGTGGGAGCCACGAACAACGCCTGGCGGGCCGAGCCTCTCGGTCGTGGAAAGCGCGTATGACGGCCACCTGGGAGCGGCGGCGACGACGGCCGTGGAGCTCGCCACGACGGAATTCGTCGTGTTCCTCGACGACGATGCGGCCGCTGACCCGACATGGCTCGAGCGAATGCTCGCCCCGTTCGCGGACCCAGCAGTCGCTGGGGTCGGTGGTGCCCCGTTGCCGTCGTATGCCGGACAGCGCCCGCGGTGGTTCCCGCACGAGTTCGACTGGGTCTTCGGATGCGCCTACGCGGGTCTTCCGACGCGACGAGCACCGATCCTGCACATGATCGGGACGACCATGGCCGTCCGTCGGCGGGACGTCCTGGCGATCGGCGGCATCCACTCCAACGATCACGGCGACATGGAGCTCTCTCATCGCCTGCTGGCCCTTGCGCCCGGGCACCAGATCCTCTACGAGCCGGGCGCGATCGTGCGCCACCATGTGCCGGCGGGTCGTCTCACGTGGTCCTACTTCTGGAGGCGCTGCTTCTTCGTCAACCGCAGCAAGGTGGCAGCCATGCGCAGCATGGGTGAAGCCGCGCACCTGCGTGCCGAACGGAGCTTCGCCGCTCGAGCTCTCACCCATGGGCTGATGACCAACCTGGGCGCCATGCTGCGTGGCGATCTCGGGGGTCTCCAGCGCGCCATCGCCAGCGTGGCCGGCGTAACGCTGGCGGGCATCGGCTACGCCGTCGGATCCCTCGAGTGGTCCCTGGGACGACGACCCGACGGCAATGCCACCGGCTGGGTTGGACCGCTCCGCTCGCAGTCAGTGCCGATTGAGGGCCCCGAGGATCCTCCCGGCCGCTGAGTCGCAACGTGCCGCTACTCCCCTCCCGGGGATGGATCGGCGCCAGCCGGAGCGAC
This sequence comes from uncultured Steroidobacteraceae bacterium, assembly GCA_964452225.1. GTDB lineage: Bacteria > Chloroflexota > Limnocylindria > QHBO01 > QHBO01 > CAVXEH01. The sequence continues at coordinate 1,715 of CAYVLM010000111.1, forward strand.
GGCGGGAAGCGGGGCAAGGATCGCGTCGTACACGGTCGGCAGCATGACGATCGCCTCGATCGTCATGGCAACCAGGAGGCCGATGCTCAGACCGGTCAGGCCGCCGAGCCGGGCTCCGATGGTCGCCGCCACGATTTCGAGGACGCCCGCCCCGCCCACGACGATGGAGGCCGCGGTCAACGATCCCCGCACGCGGTGGACGGTGACGAAGTGGGCCTTGATGACGGTGGGCAGCAGGATGAGCGACAGGATCCGCAGCGGACCCGCGGCGACCGTCGCGTAGGCGCTGCCGAGCAGGGCGAGCACAGGACCTCCGAGCACCCACAGTCCCAAAGCCGACAGCACGGCAGCGATGAGCGAGAGGCCCAGGGTGATTCGTCCGTTCCGAGCCAGGGAGGATCGGTCCCGGGCTGATCCGGCGTAGAGCGACCAGGTAAAGGCGGACGGCACGAACGATGCGAGACCGACCAGGAGCCAGGCGAGGTAGAACCGCGCGTTGACCGCGGCAGACAGCACCGCGACGGTCATGAGGGGCATGACCCAGCCGGGGATCTGGATGGAGAGATTGAGGACGTGATGCTTCAGGGCAGTGGATCGGCGGAGGTCCACCACCTCCCAGGCCGGTGGAAACACGCTTCGCAATCGGCCCCGCTGCAGCGCCAACAGCGCGAGCAGCGCGAGCGAGAGGAGCAAGGCCAGCGACCACGACCCGAGCATGAGGTCGTTGCCGGCCTGCCACCCGACGAGGACACCGGCGATCAACAGGGCAAGCCTCCCTCCGGCGGCCACCACGTTGCGGAGCAGCTGCAGGCCAGGGTGCAGGAGGCCAATGAGCGCTTGGTCGATGTTCAGGCCGGCCGCCGTCAGGCTCGAGCCAACGATGACCGATACCGCTACGCCGGCATCCTGGGTCAGTGGAGCGAACTCGGGCGACACCGCCGGAGCAAGCAGCACGAAGGCGGCGCCGATGATCCCTCCCAGAAGCGCGCTCACGATCAGCGCCGCTCCCAGCATGCGGTGCTCTCTTCCCGGACTGAGGGGCATCTCGCGGATCAGGAGAGTTCCTAGCCCCAGCGTGCTCAAGGCGCCCAGCAGCATCATTGCCGAGATCGCGCCGGAGGTGAATCCGACCGACTCCTGGTCGAATCGTCGTGCCGCGACGAACCAGAAGAAGAATCCCACGCCGGCCGTCAGGACCTGGCTTGCCATGAGTGCCGCGCTCGAGAGGAGAAGCTGGGTGAGACGCACGGCTACGAGGCGCTCGCGGTGGGAGACGCCGTAGCGCCGACCTGCAGGCTCACGGTGCGGTATGGGACGACCAAGTCGGTAGCACGGAAGAGCCGCACCTCTATCCTGCCGGCAGCGACCGGTGTCACCTCGCGCCACTCCTCGCCCGGAGACAGGTTGATGCGCTGCCACGAGCGAACGAAACCGCCATTGCGCCACACTTCGACTCGGAACACGGTGTCCGTGAGCTCGTAGCTCTTGACGGTGACCTGCACGGCCGGGGACGCGCCGTCGGATGCGGCCGCGATGGAGAGCTGTGTGAAGGACTCGGTGGGATAACCGGCCGTATCGATCGCGACGGCGAGCGACAAGACCATCAGGGCTGCACCCAGGGAGACCAGCAGCACCTCATGGCGCTGCGTCGTGAATCGTGGCGTCCGGGGCAATCGAGGACGATGGAGCACAGCGCCGAGGACGAGCAGGACCGCCACATAGCCGAGCCACATCATCGGCGACAGACCGTCGGGCAGGAGGTTGAGCACGAGCCCGCCGAGAGCGATCAGCCCTATCGCCGTTGCACCAGCTACGGCGAATGCACCCGCCGAGCCGAGGCGGTCCCGCAGGGCGGGGGCGACGACGAGGTAGCCCGGGAGGACGACGAGCAGCAGGCCGCCGATGGCGCGCAGCAGACCGTCGAAGGCAAGCACGACAACGATCGTTCCCAGCCCGATCACCAGACCCGCGCCGATGACGATGTTCCGCGCCATCGGCGGTGCATCACGTCGCACCGCTCAACCCCCTGACGTCGTAGATCTGGATGTCGCCGCTGTCGAAGATCCGGTCCACCTGGGGGACAAGATCCCACTTCGTGAGGACGCGGAGCGCCACCGGCGTCGTGTGAGGTCCTGCGGCGATTTCGCCTTCCTCGTAGTAAATGCCGAATACCGGCAGCCCGCGCGACAGACGGCGATCGATGAGGAGGTACTCCAGAGACAGGTTCTTGATCGTCGTCGTCTCGAAACTGCCTACGTCGGGCGAGAGGAATATCTGCCAGGTCTGGAGACCTCCCGGGTGGTCGAAGACCATGTCCTCCATCGCGTAGGCGCCCAGGAGGAGACGATTCACCCTGTCCGCCGCCATCAGCCGATCCTCACCCAGCGTCTGGCGCGCCCATGCGGCGGCAGCAAGGCTCTCGGCGTCGATCGATCGCGCGTCTGCCTCGACGGCGTAGGGGCCTGGAAATCGGATATCGGGCGAGATCCCGACGATGACCCCCGCGACAAGCAGTCCGCTGATCGCGAACGCCGCGACGGTCCGGCCAGCCATTGCGGCGGGTACGGAGGATGCTATCGCGGTGCCCCATTGTCCCAGGCGACCGACTACCCAGCGGCTCGCTGCGCCGAAACCGAGCATGCCATTCGCAGCCACGAAGGCCAGCCCAAGGTAGACGATGGCCGAGCTTCGGGCGGCCACCTCTGCCCCGTTCACCGTTAGGCGCAGAGCGAGGGTGGCCGGGTAGCCCAGGCTCACCACCATCAACAGGATGGCGAGCGAATCGCCACGAAACCGTCGCCACGTCACGACGAGACCGACGAGCAGGCACGCCAGCAGGATGCCCGTCCCCCCAATCGCTTCCAGCCTTTGCCAGAGGGGAGCCACGGAGCCGGTGGCGGATTGGAAGAGCTCGCGCGATTGTCCGCTGCCAACAAGGCGGATCACCTGCTGGATCGCGGCGTTCAGCGGCGGGACCAGGTATCCCAGCGTGAGGGAGGCAATGGTGAAGAGCCAGAGGCCGACGCCCACGGCGGCCAGCAGGGCGATCATCGCCACCGAGGTCCGATACCGGTCGCGCCCGCGCAGGAGCCACTGGATGATCGCCCATCCGGAGACCAATGCAAGCAGCGCATAGCTGGTCAGGTGATGCGTCAGGATCAAGGCGCCCAACAGGATGCCGAGCACTGCGGACAAGCGTGTGCGCGTCGGCCGGGACCCCGACCGAGCCCACCTGGCGCCGACCAGCAGGATCAGAGGGACGAGCGGCAGCGCCATCGATTCGTAGGCGAAGGCGCCATCAAACGATACGAAGCTCGGGCTGACTGAATACAGTGCGGCGGCGATGCCCGCGATCCGCGGGGACTCCGAGACCTCCTCGAAGAGCAGGAACAGCCCGGTCGTGAAGATCAGTCGAATGAAGCCGATGATCACCACGCCGGCTGCGTAGGGATCGGCGCCGGACACCTGTGCCACGGCCGAGGTTACGATTTCGAGGCCAGGGAAGTAGGGACCCACGGTCAGCAGTGGGTTGGGCTGGAACAGGTGTCCGGAGCGCAGGATGTCCTCGAGGCTTCGGAAGTGGAGGAGCTCGTCGTAGCCGGTGAATGACAGGGGAGAGCGAAGGCGATCGGCGATGATCAGCTCCACGCCCAGGAGGCCCAGGAGGGCGATCCGTTCACGTCTTGGCCGGTTCGGCAGCACCAGGACCGCGAAGATGGGAAGGACGGCAACCGGGAAGGCCACCCAGTACAGGACCTCCCCACCCGGCAGGGCCAGGCGGGCCATGCTGTAGGCAGCGGCCAACATCAGGGCGCTGGCGCCGCCGGCGATCGTCAGGAGCGGGAACCAGCCCCAGGGTCCATCAACGAGGGAGTGATGGAGCGCCCTTTCCGGCGTCACGGCAGCGGACCCAGGGTCCCGGATGAAATGACCTCGCGATAGGCGGCCTCGAATCGCGGCACAACCGCCTCGGCGCTGAACAGCCGCGATCGCTCGAGCCCGGCTGCGCCAAGCCTCTCGGCCTGCGCCGGATCTGCCAGCAACCGCGACACGGCGGATGCGAGTGCTTCTGGCTCAGATGGCCGCACCAGGAGACCGGTCTCGCCATCCGCAACGAGGTCGGGAATCCCGCCGATCCTCGTGGCGACCACCGGGACGCCCGCGCGCATCGCCTCGATGATCACCGTCGGGCATGCCTCGGGGCAGACCGATGGCACGAGGGCGAGCCGCGCTCGAGGCCAGGCCGCCCGAACCGCGCTCGGAGGCCATTGCCCAAGGAAGTGCACGTTCGCGGGCAGGTCTGCGAGGACATCGACCGTATCGCGCATGGGGTAGCCGATCATCACCAACGGCGGCGCGTCTCGCAAGCGCCGGTATGCCTCCAGGAGGATGTGGAGCCCCTTGATTCGCCCCAGCGCTCCAACGAACAGGAGGAAGGGCTCCGAGGGGAGTCGCGCGAGGTACTGGTCGACTTCCGCGCCAGGGACGGGATCGCCATCGGGGACGAAGTTCGGAATGACCCGATGCGGCAGGCCACCGAGGAAGGTGCCCTGGGCCACGGCGCTGCTCACCGGAAGGTAGCCCGCAACCGCCCAGCGCTCCACCAACGCTCCGACTGCATTGCTGACTGTCGTCACGGCTCCCTTTGCGGCGCCATAGTGCCCGGCCGCGCAGACGAGGCACTTCACCGGTCCGGGCCCGCTGCACGGGGCGCCTCGTCGCATCAGCACCTTGGTCGCGCAGACTCGGCTGAAGTCGTGCAGGCTCAGGAGCAGGGGCGCCCGGTGCGCCAGGCTCAGGGGAAGGGCGGAGTGCACGATCCAGTTGTGCGCATGCAGGACCTCGGGCCTGGTTCGCCTGAAGACATTCCGTAGGCCGATGACCAGCTCGGGATCGGCGATGGGGGCGACGGATTGGCGGTTCGGCTCGCTGAAAAGCCCCTCGAAACGCTGCGCAGAGGCGCGCAGGCGAATGACCTCCACACCATCATGGACCTCCGACTCCGCCAGGCCCTTCTGTGCGAGCGTCGCGACCGCGACGGAGTGTCCGCGACGGGCAAGCTCCACGGAAAGGTTCCGCACGTGCAGCTCCTCGCCGCCAATGATCGGTGGATACCACTGGGCGAGCATGAGGATG
>CAYVLM010000112.1:0-6833 GCA_964452225.1 uncultured Steroidobacteraceae bacterium
GGGGCCAGCTCAAACTGGCTGGCTGACTCGGCCAAAGCCATTCAGGACTCCTGTGAAAGGGCAGGGTGAGGCGCGGACACGCGAACGGAGATTGTAGCATCGGATTCCGCTTCGTCAAGCGAAGCGCCTCTGAAGTGGTGGCTCTCTTTGATCGGCGTTCAGCCGATAAAGGCACGGGCCAGGCCGAAGAGCACGACCACGACCCCGACGGCGATAGCGATCGGCTGGTCGCGCACGGCACCGACCACCCCCACGACTGCGCCGAGAAGCACCAGCAGCAAGGGGTTGCGACGCAACCAGGCATTGACACCCACGAAGAAGGTCCTCCCAGTGCGGTCAGCGATGGAGCGTCCGGCGGATCCAGCGGATTGCACGGGCCCGGGCGGGCTGGCGGTCAGTGCGCACGCGAGCGCCCTCCACATCCTCAACACGAGGGCGCGGCCGCGCCGCGGCCCTCTCGTTGGCCCTGCGGCGTTCCTGCTCGGCGAATCTTGCCTCGAAATCAGGCCTGTTGTCCCGACCGAAGAAGGTCATGGTCTTTCCTCCCGCGGCCACTCTGTGCGGAAAAGGTGAACCGGGTCAAGGGAGGATCGGCACATTCGGACCCCCGAACGAGGCGGACTATTCTTGGCGCATGACAGAGGAGAACAGCCAGACCGAGGAGTGGTTCCTGGGCCGCGACTGCCAGTCCTGCGGCGAGTTCATTCCGATGTTCCCCGAACATGATCGACCGGTGCACTTCGGTTCCATCGGACTCATGGAAATCGAGTGTCCCCACTGCCACCAGACGCACCAGTACGGGACCCTGCAGATGAAGCGCCGCCGGGTGTCTGCAGCCGACCGGCCCTAGGCGCCGGGCCCCAGCTGCTCCTGGGAAGGAGCCTGGATGGAGATCGACGAGTCGTTCACCCGCGAGATGTCGACCTGGAGCATCACGTGGTTGCCGGTCGAGGTGTCGGTTCCACCCCACGCCAATCCCACCAGGTAGCCGCCATCGGTCGCCACCCAGGCGTCGAACGTGCCGTCCGTCGGGAAGCCGGTGGCGCCGACCAAGGGTGCGGTGCTGGCGTCGAGGTGGTAGTGCGTTGCCTGGACGCCGTTGTGCTCCTCGGTCCCCGCGATCATCAGCGTCTTCGCGATGGTGCTCAGCGCGTAGGTGTTGATGAGCTGGTCCGGGGCGAGGGCGTCGAACATGGACACGATGGCCTCCGCGCCGGTCGGGATCGCCGTCCAGGTGGCGGTGCCGCCACCCTGCCGCATCCATGCGCCGGTGCCCTCGATGCTGATGAAGTCGGTGTCCGGCTCGGTCCCGCCGCCCTTGAGCGAGTACTGCGTGGACTTGACCGGGGTGGTGGTGGCCAGGACGCTCAGCTTCTGCACCTGGTCCCCGTTTGTCACCGTGATGTCCTCCTGGTAGCTGCTCAGGCTCGAGACGTCGCCGGCAGCAGCGCCCAGGTCGACCGCGGCAATTGAGGGGGCGGGCGTCGAGACCTCGGCCATGGACGCCGGGGCCGCGGACGCGGCGGTGCCCGCTGATGCACCCCCCGTCGCGGGGCTTCCCGAGCCCTGCGCAGCGGGCTGGCAGGCCACAAGCAGGGCCGACGCCCCAACGGCCAGACCAATGAACAACCCGCGCACGCGGGCACCACAAACCAGAGCCACCTCCAGGATCCCTCCTCCTGCTGTTCAGTTCGAGTCGATCGTTTCGAGGGTGGCACAGGCGGTCAAGGGTTCCCGGGCGGCCGAAGGGTCACGCCGGGACGCCGCCTCCACGATCTGCGGCGCCCGCTCGAGCGGCAGCATCTCCCGCCGCACTGTCCCGGTCCGGGCCGGCAGGACGAGCGCATCTCGAATCGGGCCCACCGGCTCTTGGTCGCCGCGGTCGATCTGGCGAGAATGGCGCTGCAACCTGCGGGGAGGCATGGAAATGGTCGATCCGGAGCTCCGCCCGAACGAGACGGTGGAGGAGGCCGAGGAAGAGGAGAAGCGCGCCGAGGAGACGGCACTCGGTGACGAGGCGGCGAGCCTGGTGGCAGAGGAGCTCAAGGTCCGCGAGCGGAAGCCGTCGCTGATTTCGGCGACCGCGCTGGTCCGTGGCTACGAGGTCGATCTGCGCAATGTGGCGGCGGGAGCGGTGCTGGCCGGCAATGACGTCGCGATGCGTCGCGCCGCGGCTCGCAGCGTGTTCGCCGGTCGCAACGCGGAGCTGCGCCAGGGGGGAGCCGGCCTCGTCGTGGCCGGCGAGAACGTCACCCTACGCCAGGGTGGGGCGCAGGCGGTCGTGGCGGGCGGGATGCTCCAGATGGAGCAGGCCGGCAGCGGGTTTGCGATCGGTCGTCGCATCCGCATCGGGCGAGGCGGGCTGACGATCTTCGCGATCGCCGGCGAGATCGAGGTCGCCGAGGGCGGGCGGGTCGTCTTCGGACGCGCCTTCTCGACTGCGGTGCTCGGAGCGTCCCTGGGGCTGGTCGTGCTCGGAGCGGTCCTGCGGCGAGCGCGGAGGGGCTAGCGTATCTCAGCCGCCTCGTCCCCCGGCCCGGGGGCTCCGCCTGCGCTGCTCCCTGAGACCGAACCCGATCAGGGCGCTGCCCGCGATCGCGGCAAGGGCGAGAGGAACCCAGCCCAGCCCGCCGGGGCCGGCGCCGCTGAGCGAGGACGGGACGCTCACCAGGACGAATTCCCCGAGCGAGTTGACGGGCGTCGAGAGGTACAGGTCCGAGAGGCCGGTCGCCGCGCTGGGAATCACCTGCCAGGCGCTGCCTGCTGCCGGTCGCTGCATCATCGTTGCGCCCCGCGTGCCCGCGGGCGCCCGCAGCACGACGCTGACGCTCGCACCGTCCCCGATGGCGATTTCCCGATTGTCCTGATCCACCACCTGGACGCGGTACGCGTTGCCGGCGGCGGTCCGACCGACCGGGATGCCGGTCGGGGCGACCGGGTCCACAACGACCGTAAGGGCCAGGGTCGACGGCGAGACCACGAGCGCTCCGCGGGCGGCAAGCAGCTGTGCCTGGGGAGGGCTCTCGCCGGTCGCCACGCTGAGCGCCGGCGACTGGCCGCTGCTCACCGGCTCGGTCGTGCTGACGGGTCGCGGGTCGCCCGCCTGGCCGGCACCTGGCTCGACAAACCGATAGGGTTCCTCGACCGCCGCGCCATCGAACAGCGTCGCGCGCGGTGCTGGCGCTGTGATGCCCGCGAGCAGGATCACAGCGAGGCCCGCCAGCCCGGTGATGACCCCGGCGCGCGTCATGACGGACGTGGCGGCAAGCGCACCAGTGCCGCCGTCACTCGCCACGCGCGAGGGTGGCGGCAACGGCCAGCAGCGCGAGTGCCAGCAGGGCCAGGCCGGCTGCCACGAGGAGGAGGATCGGCGGTCGCTGGACCTGGGTCGCGCTGGCGCTCGACGCCCCGTCGGTCGACGCCGCCGGAGCCGCCGCACCAGTGGCCGCCGCACCGGTGGCCGCCGCGCTGGCGACGATGACGAACTCACCAAAGCCCGACACGTTCGCCGAGAAGAGGTCGGGCAGTCCGCCGTTGGAGGTGGGCAGCTCCTGCCAGCCATCGCCGATCAGCTGGTAGATGCTTCCGACGGTCACGGAGGCAGGCGCCCGCATCACCACCGTGGCCGTCGTCCCGGCGATCAGGGTGAGTGGGGTCCCGTCCTGGCTCGTCGCTGCGAAGCGGTAGACGTTGCCGGCGGCGTTCGCGGGCGGCCGCGGGTCCGGCGGCGGCACGGGATCGATTGTCACCTTGACCGTCGTCGTCCCGGCCGGAAGGTCGAGAGCCCCCGGTTCGGCGATCACCTGCGCCTGCGGCGGCTGCTCCAGCGTGGCCGAGTAGAGCGACGGTGATCCGCTGCCCGTCACCGGCAGTGAGTCGGAGACCGAGGATGGGTGCCCCGGAGCGCCGTCGGGCGGCTGAAGGTAGCGATACGGGTCCTCGACAACGACCCCGTCGTACAGGGGCAACGTCCCCGTTGGGGCAGCCCGCTGGCCGATGGTCACCAGGATCAGGCCGAGACCCAGGATCAGGACCGCGCGGCGCGACATCACAGCCACCACGTCGCCAGGTCTGCCAGCACGTGTGCGACGGCCGGTGCAGCCACACTGCCCGAGAGCAGGCGAAGACCGGCAAGCCAGATCCCGACGCCAAGATCGAGCGGCACCACCCCCCACCCGTAGAGGGGAACGTGGATCAACGCGAAGGCAAGGCTCGTCACGCCGATGGCAACCGGCAGGCCGGCGGCCTGCGAGACAGCGTCGAGGAGCGCCCCCCGGAAGACCACCTCCTCTGCCGTGGCCACCACGACGGTCACGACGATCCAGGCGGCCATCGGTTGCGGTCGCATCCCGACCATGAGCGGCAGGCCGGGATGGGCGATTAGCGGCACGCCGATCAGCACAGCCCCGCCCGCAAGGCCGATGGCGAGCGCCCGCGGGGGCGGAACCCGGACCTGCCACCGCGCGGCAACTGCGAGGCCGAGAAGGGCGGCACCAAACGCCGCGCCCGCTGCGAAGCCGCTCACCGCCCCCTGCCCGTTCACGGCCGCCCGTGCGAGAGCGGCGCTGGCGGCGCCCAGGAGGAGGGCACCGGCCCTGGCGGCCAGCTGCCCGCGATCAGGCGTCGCGACGACGGAACGGATCATTCAGCGCGCCAGCGGAACGAACCCGATCGTCCCGGTTGAGTAGGTTGCCGGCCAGACGAAGGTGTAGGCGCGTACCGCTTGCCACTGCCAGATCACGGCAGCCGCCCGCTCGTTCTGGCCAAGCGTTGCCGGATCGCTCGAGAAGCGCAGGCCGGCGCCGTTCGGCAGCGAGCCGACCGGCAGATCGACGCCACGTGCCGCGGTGGCGATCCCGGTCGCGTTCAGGGCGCCGGCCACCGCCGCCGCGGGCATTACGTCACGGAATAGCGCCCACGCGGCGGTGAAGCCGGAGATCGCCTCTTCCGGGGGACCGGATGATGCCGAGCCCTCCTCCACCGGGCCGCTGATCGTGTAGCCGCCACCCGAGGAGCCGTAGCTGGACGAGCCATACCCGCTCCCCGGCGAGCCGTATCCCCAATCGCCGGCGGGTGATGCCGTTGCCGCACCGGCCGGCGATGGCGCTGCCGCGGACCATGCCGCCGCCAGGCGGTCGTAGACGGCGCGGGCCTGCGCCGAGAGCGCCGAGGGCTGGAAGCCGCCGGTCGGCCGGTCGGAGGCGAAGATCCCGATCGCGTCCGGCCCCAGCTCGCCGGCGAAGTCCGGATCGCACTCGGCCATGGTCGAACCGATCAGCGCCGCCACATGGAGTCCCGCGGCCAACATGGCCCGCCGGAAGTCCACGCCATCGGGGATGTGGGAGGCAAGGATGATGACGTCGGGGCGAGCGGCGGCGAGGCTCGCCATGAGGCCCGTCCAGTCGGGCAGCGTGAGGTCGTAGCTGGCCCGGAGGACGACGGGAACGGAGAGTTGTGTCGCCGTGGCAGCTGCGGCATCGGCAACCGACGTGGCGTACGCGTCACGGGCGTTGACAATTGCGACCCGCAGCTGCGTCAGCGGCTTCCCGATGCGCGGCGCGAGCGCCGAGGCGGCGAAAGCCGCCGAGTTCTGTCCGAGGTTGGCTCCGCTGGCGCCGACCCGGAAGACGAGCGGCAGGCCGCGCCCTGTGAGCTGGTCGGCAACGGCCCCCGCCTCCCAGTAGACGAGCCCCTCCGCGCTTGCCGCCGAGCTGGCGGCAATGGAGAGCTCCGACGAATAGGCGCCGATGACGACCTGCACGCCGTCCCTGCGCAGCGTCGCCATCACTGCAGGGGCGTCCTGCGCTCGCTCCAGGTCGTGGACCTCGAGCTCGATCGGCCGCCCGTCCACACCGCCTTCTGCGTTCACCAGGTCACGGGCGACCTGCACCCCCAGCGCCTCCTGGCCGGCCAGGCCGGCGGCATTGCCGCTGAGCGGGAAGACGGCGCCGACCTTGATGGGTGTCGCCTCCCAGGGTCGCAGCGCCAGCCACCAGCCGCCCAGCGAGGCGAACGCGAGGGCGGCAACAGTGGCGACCACCACCCAGGCCCGGGTTGACGGGACGTGGAACCTGACACGGATCACCATCGGTCGCCGCCTCACCTGACCGTGAAGACCACGGTCTCCGACCAGACCCGCGGGTTGAATGGAGCGTGGTCGGAGGCGACGAACTCGGCCTTGATGGCGTAGGTCCCGGGATGGACCGGGAGATCCTCGCTCAGGGAGTAGTTCATGTTGACCAGGACGTTGTCCACGTAGAGGTGGACATGACCCTCGTCGGGCCGGATGTTGGTGGTGGTCGCCTGGACGATTTTCGCCCCGCTCAGCGAAAGCTCGATGTGGACCGTGCTCCCCGTCACGACCTCGTTCTGGGTGGGGCTGAGGATGTGGAGCACGGCGGGTGACGACGGTCGCCCAGCGCTCGAGCCGCCGGTCCCGGTTGTGTTTGATGAGCCGGACGGCGAGCACGCGGCCAGCAGCACGACGGCCACTGCGCAGCAGACGGCAAGAGTCGGCCGGCCGGCCATCAACGAGCGCCGACGGCGCAAACGAATGGAGAAGAAGCGCATCGAAGTCCTCATTGTGCGACGGTGACCGTCAGCTCGGTGGTGAGTGGCTGGCCTCCGGGAGGGGTGCCAGCGATGGAGACGCGGTAGGAGCCCGCCTTGAGCTGGGTGTCGGCGACAAAGTGGCCGGGTTCCAGCTCCCGGGGTGTCAGGGCGGCGGGCGGCTGCCCGGACGGCGCTATGCCCAGCTGCACGCTGGGCACCGGCAGCTCGTTCCCGGCCGGGTCGAAGAACGTGACGTGGAGCTCGTTAGCGCCCGGCGTGCC
>CAYVLM010000113.1:0-6735 GCA_964452225.1 uncultured Steroidobacteraceae bacterium
TCTTCCGGTCCCTGTTCCCCGAGTCGACGCGGACCATCCTGCAGGAGATCGCGGATTACAACCGCGACGACTGCCGGTCCACCCAGGAGCTGCGGGACTGGCTGGAGGCGCGGCGCACCGCGCTCGCCACCCGCGACGGCACGCCGCCGCTCCGCCCGGGTCCGACGGAGGAGCTCGAGCGCGAGCCGAGCGCACGCGACCTGCGCCTCGCCGACCTCGTCGCCCGGTTGCTGGCCACGGTCCCGGCCGTCACCGAGCGGCGCAGGCAGGATCCGGAGATGCAGGCGCTCTGGCTCCTGGCCAACCTCCTCGAGTGGCACCGACGCGAGGAGAAGGCGGACTGGTGGGCGTTCTTCGATCGATGCGGCCGATCCGACGCGGAGCTGGAGGAGGACGAGGAGGCGATTGGGCAGATCCGCTGGGTCGCCGAGATCGACCAGCCCGGCCGCTCGGTGCGCCATCGGTACGCGTTCGACCCCGGCCAGCCCTACCACCTGCGCGAGGGTGACGAGCCGGCGAACCCGGCCACCGCCCAGCCGGCCGGGACCATCGTCGCGCTCGACCCCCTGCGGGGCACGCTCGAGCTCCAGTGGAGCCGGAGAACCCAGCGACCGCACCCGACCTCGCTCATCCCGCGCGCCCCGTTCACCGCCGACGCGCAGAAGGCCGCCCTGGAGCGGATCGGCGAGTGGGTGGCCGCCAACGGGATTGCGCCACCCGGTCGCTACCGGGCGATCCGGGAGTTCCTCCTCCGCCTCGCGCCACGGGCGGGCCAGGAACCGGGCACGGCGCTCGTGCAGGACGGGACGCCGGTCGCCGAGGCCGCCCGCTCGCTCGGCCTGCGCCTGGACCGAACGGTGCTGCCCGTTCAGGGACCGCCCGGTGCCGGCAAGACATACGTGGGGGCGGAGATGATCCTGGCGCTGGTGGCCGCCGGTCGCCGGGTGGGCATCACGGCCTTCACGCACCGGGCCCTCACCAACCTGCTCGACGCGGTGCTGCAGCACGCGGCCGACCACGGCCAGGTCGTCCGGGCCATCCGCAAGCTGGAGGGTGGCGAACGGCCCGACCCTGCCTGGGCCTACACGGCCGCGACGTCGAACCAGGTGGTCGCCGAGGCGCTGGCCACCGGATCGGTCCACGTGGCCGCGGGAACCTCGTGGCTCTGGTCGCGACCCGAGATGGAAGGGCTCGTGGACGCGCTCTTCGTCGACGAGGCCGGACAGCTCTCGCTGGCGACGGTGGTGTCCGTGGCCGGTGCGGCCGCCAGCCTGGTCCTGCTCGGCGATCCGCAGCAGCTCTCCCAGGTGAAGAAGGGCGCCCATCCCGAGGGAGTTGACCTGTCCGCCCTGGAGTTCGCCCTCGACGGGGCGGCGGTGATCCGGCCCGAGCGTGGCATCTTCCTGCCCGAGACGTACCGCCTCCACCCCGACGTGAACCGTTTCACCAGCGAGATCTTCTACGAGGACCAGCTGCGCGCCGCCGAGCCCACGCTGCAGCAGGACCTCGAGGCGCCCGGGCGCCTGACCGGCACCGGCGTGCGCTGGGTGCCGGTGTCGCACGCCGGAAATCGGAACGCCAGCCACGAGGAGGCCGTCGTCGTGGCCGAGCTGTACCGGGATCTGCTCGACGGCTCGTGGACGGACCAGCAGGGAGTGCGGCGGCGCGTTGATCCGGGGGCGATTCTCGTCGCCTCGCCGTACAACGCCCAGGTGGAGCTCCTGGCCGAGACCCTCGAGCCGCTCGCCGCGGCGCGCGACGGCCGGCTCCGGGTTGGGACTGTCGACAAGATCCAGGGCCAGGAGGCGGCCGCGGTGATCTACTCCATGGCCACCTCGTCGCAGGACCAGCTGCCGCGCAGCATGGAGTTTCTCTACTCGCTGAACCGCCTCAACGTGGCGACCTCGCGTGGCCGCTGCCTCTCGGTGGTCGTGTGCTCACCGCGGCTGCTGGGGGTCAGCGCCCACACGCCGTTCCAGATGCGCCTGGCCAACGCCCTGTGCCGCTTCGTGGAGCTCGCCGGCGAAGCCGATGCGGCGCCGGATGCGGGCGCCGACCCGGACCAGGCGGAGGCACCTGCTAGGCCGGCTCCTGAGCCCCTGACCCTTCCGTGGGGTCCAGCCTGAGCGACGCGGAGTTGATGCAGTAGCGCAGGCCGGTCGGCCGCGGGCCATCAGGGAAGAGGTGGCCGAGGTGCCCGCCGCATCGGCTGCAGTGCACCTCGGTCCGCGTCATCAGCCAGGAGCGGTCCGTCTCGGTCTCGACCGCGTCGTCGCGCAGCGGCGCAAAGAAGCTCGGCCAGCCGGTGCGCGAGTCGTACTTCGCGTCCGAGCTGAAGAGCTCATTGCCGCACCCCGCGCACCGGTAGGTGCCCGGGCGATGCTCATCCCAGTAGATGCCGGTGAACGCCTGCTCGGTTCCCTTCTCGCGAAGGATGCGGTGCTGCTCGGGGGTGAGCTCGCCGGCCCACTCCACGTCTGCCTTCGTGACCTTCTGCATGGCCTCATTGTGCACCCGGCTCCGTGAAGTGCATGTGTCGCGCCCATGCAGCACCGATGACGGAACAGGGTGACGCGCCGGCCCGGGCACTGGGCCGGCGCGTCGAGGCCGGGTGGAACAGCGCCCGGCTGGATCAGGCGGGATTCCCGCTCGCGGAACGGCGCAGGAACGGGTGCGCACCAATGATCATCAGGAGCCCAAGGGCGGTCAGCCAGGGGGCGATGCCCGCGGGACCACCAGCTGCGGTGTTCGGCATGGAACCCGTCCCCTCGGTGCCGCCCTGCGTCGCGTCACCGGACGGAGACCCGCCCCCGTTGTTGTCAATGGCCGCTGCAACCTGCTCTTCCTCCGATGGCGACTCGGAGCTGCTCGCAGCCTGCGACGGGGTTGCGGTCGGCGTGGCCGCATCGCTCGGGGCCACGTCGCTGGGCTGTGGCGTCGGCGTGGGATCAACCACCACGGCCGGTGCGGACGGGTCGGTCGACGGATCGGACGACGGCTGCTCGGACGGCGAGGCCGATGGTGAATCCGATGGCGCGCCGCTTGGTGAATCCGATGGTGAATCCGATGGCGACTCCGACGGCGAGCTGCTCGGCGAATCCGACGGGTCCGAGGACGGCGTCGACGAGGGAGCGCTCGATGCATCGCTGCCGGCGCTGCAGCCATCACCGACCCAGAACGTCTTGGTCTTTGCGCCGTGAGCGCCATCGGCCAGGTACTCGAGCCGGTAGTGGCCGGCGGCGAGATCGATGGCGGCGGTCTCGTCGGCCCCGGTCGGCGACGTGTCGTACGTGCCGGAGGCCACGACGCTCGCGTCACCGGTGGGCTGCCAGCTCCTGATCGCCCACGTCCCGGACGTGTCGGTGCCGGAGAACTGGAAGATGACCGTGAAGGTGCACACGGTCGGATCGTTGTAGGTGTCCGGCACGTCGGTTCCGGTCGTCACGTCGTGCAGCTTCACCGTCCCGGATGACTGGTTCTTGGCGAACGCCGGGGCGATGCTCATGACGAGCGAGACCGCCACCGTGGCCACGCCCGCGAGGAGCAGCGCGCGCCGGGTGGGGCTCAGGTCGGAGCGGCGGTTGGCAGTGAGGGCCACGCGGCCGGAAATCGATCGCATCACGCAGAGCAGGATGCATGTCCTACCCCGATCCGCCTATGGCGAAGTGGTACCTCCGGGCCGGCGGCCCCTTAGGCCCGTACGCACCTAACCGCCCAGGTGCGGTCTGGTGCAGTACCCGGGCCGTACCTTCGGCATCACGGCCTCGGACGCGCGATCTGGCGGGCAAAGCGCCGGACGAAGGCCGCCTGCGCCTCCGTTTCCACCGCGTCAGGATGCCGGACGTCCCTGACCAGCGCAATGGCCGCATCCGGCTCCATTCCACCGGCCACCAGGGCACAGGCGGCCACGGTCCCGGTGCGGCCGACGCCGCCCATGCAGGCCACCGCGACGTCACCACGCATCCGCTCGGTCCGCAGCTCGGAGAGCAGCTGGTCCATCTCTGCCGCCGAGGCCGGCACCCCGCCCTCGGGAAGCGGATGGCGGCGGATCGTGATGCCCTGCTCCGCCGCCGCGGCCACGATCCGCGGGTCGCCCCAGCGCGCGAGCTCCTCGTCGTCCACCAGGAGGAGCAGGTATCGGACGACCTTCCGCAGCTCGGCCAGGTCGGCGGCGAGGCCCCGGCCGTAGGTCACCCCCGGGTATCGGTCCGAAGCGCCATGCTTGCCCGGGAGGAAGGTCAGGCCAAGCCGACCGGGCGCTCCGTCGCCGAGACGGTCAGCCTCGATCCAGTCGATGCGCAGGGGAACGGCCGGATCGGCCTGATCCCTGGGTGCCAGCCAGCGGCGCCGCTCCGCGATCGCATCGACCGCGGGCTCGGAGCTCATCGCAGCCATCAGGTGCGGTGGCCGTTCATCCGCAGGCAGAAGTGTCCGGTGGGATCCAGCGGCTGCCCGCAGAACGGGCAGGCCGGGCGGCCGGCGGCCAGCAGCGCGACGGCCGCGACCGTGAAGCGGCGAGCGGCCCGCGGATCGAGCGTGACGCGGAGGAGGTCGGGACCCGCCGGATCGTCGTCGCTCACCTCCGGATACTCGCCATCCTCGCTGACCGGACGGGCCTCGACCAGCACCTCCGATTGCTCGGGGTCCCATGCCAGGGTCAGCGCGCCGACCCGGAACAGCTCCACGACCGGTTCCTCCAGCGGCGGCACCGGATCGTCTCCGCCCGCTTCGGCGCCACGCGCTTCGGCGCCGCCCGCTTCGCTGCCACCTGCCTCCCCAACGGCGATCAGCAGCTCACCGAGACGCTCGGCGAGCGCGCTGACCTGGGTCTTCTCGAGGCCAACGGTGATGAGCGCGCCTCCCTGGCGGGCCTGGAGGTAGAAGGCACGGCTTCCCGGCTCGCCAACGGCTCCCGCGACAAAGCGGTCCGGCCGGTCGAAGATGAAGAGGCGCCGCGGCATGAGCCCATGCTACTCGCCCGGCACGGGATCCCTTACCGCGGTCCGAAGAATCAGGAAGGGATCGGAGAAGTGCCCGCTCTCCGATCCCTTTCCCCCGTCATCCGCAGTTGGTGCGCCGCCCCCACGACGCGTGCCCATCCAACTGGGTTGTCATCAGACTAAGTGCACCCGACCGCACCTGTCAATACTCAATTGACTTCGAGCGCTTCCCTCGACAGCTCATATGCCCCGCGGTGATCCCCGGCATCGGCCCGCAGGTCGGCCCACTCGCGCAGGATGTCACGGAGACGGCCGGCCGACCCGGCCTCCCGCGCAGCCTGCGCGGCCTCGCCGAAGCGCACCTCCGCCGAGGCGAGGTCGCCGCCGTCGCGGAGCATCCTGGCGCCGGTGAGGATGGCGCCCATGAGCGCCAGCCGGTTGCCCGACGAGCGAGCCAGCTCCGCGGACCGGTCCGCGAGCGAGAGCGCCGCAGCCCGGTCGCCCGCGGCGACAGCGATCTGCGCCTCAGTCTCCAGGATGGCCGACAGGAGCCGGTCGTCGCCCGATTCGTCCGCCTGGCGGTGGGCCTGCTCGGCCAGCTCGCGCGCGCGTCCGACGTTACCGGAGGTGACATACGCGAGCGCCAGGTCGTTCTCGATCCCGGCGCTTTCCAGCTCGGCACCGGCGGCCCGATAGAGGGCCAGTGCCTGGGTCCCGGTTCGGATGGCCCCCTCCACGTCCCCGGTCTCGCGATAGCTGATCGCGAGGCCGAAGAGGAAGGTCGCGCGGCGTCGGTCATCGAGGTCGGCCGCCATGCCGCGGGCCGCTTCCAGGTGCCCCAGCGAGTGCGCGTAGTTGCCGGAGCGCGACTCAACCGACGCGAGCGCCATGAGCAGGCGGAGCTCGAAGTCGGGCTCCACCGTCAGGCCGGTGCGCACCCGCTCGAGCAGGCTGGTCAGGAGGCTCCGGGCGTCGGCAGGGTTGTCCGTCTCGTAGAGACCGTAGGCAAGCCAGTAGCGCGCCAGCGCCTCGTCAGCTTCCCGGCCCAGCTCGCCGAACAGCCGAGCGGCCTCCGAGGCGGCGGCAATCGCCTGGTGCCCGTGGTCCATCCGCGCCTCCGCCTCGGCGAGGCCGCGGAGCACCTCTGCTCGCACGGTCTCCTCGAGCGGGTCGTCCAGCAGCTCACGATAGCCATCCGCGGCCGCCTGCCACTCGCCGGCGGCCAGGCGCATGTCGACCTCGAGCCGGCTCCAGGCAGGATGCCGCTCATCGAGGAAGTGGCTTGCCGGCAGGCCGAGCCGGTCGGCGAGGTAGGTCAGCGCCACCATGGACGGGCGGGCGACGCCCGTCTCCAGCGCACTGACGTAGGCCTTGGTGTACCGGTCCCCTGCGAGCTGCTGCTGCGTGAGACCGGAGCGGCGCCGCGCCTCACGAATTCGCTCGCCGATGCGCGCGGCCAGCGCCGCGTCGCGCTCGCTCGGTCGAGCGGCGACCTTGGTTCTTGGCATGCCGGCAGTGTACTCCCGCTGGCAAGCATGACTTGACCGACTCCCTGCACGAAAGTACCCCGGTCAGGCCGCCGGCTGGTACTCCCGGGCGATTGTTCGCGCCGGTCCGAGCCGCGAGGGTTGGGGCACGACGCGCGTACAGCCGCGCCGCCATCCAGGGAGTGCCCAACCATGCAGAGCATCACGAACGGCAGCGGCTTCCCCCGCTAGCCCCCCGTGCGCCCCGCGGGCGCACGAGCCCCCACCCAACCATCCGCGGCGCGCGCCGGGGGCCGGCGGCCCCATCC
>CAYVLM010000114.1:0-6703 GCA_964452225.1 uncultured Steroidobacteraceae bacterium
CCGCGGGGCACGCTCACCCACCATTACTGGACAGACGAGCGCGGGATGGTGACGAAGGTCAACCTCATCGTGGGGACGACCAACAACTACGCGCCCATGGCGCTCTCCATCGAGCGCGCGGCGCGCAGCCTGATCCATGGCGGCGAGGTGGTCTCGCCCGGGCTGCTGAACCGGATCGAGATGGCGTTCCGTGCCTACGACCCATGCTTCGGCTGCGCGACGCACTCCCTGACCGGCCAGATGCCCCTGGAGGTCACGATCCGCGATGCCGATGGCGACCCCGTCGACGTCCTGCGCCAGGCCTGCTGATCCGGCGCCGCGCGCTCACGGCGCGCTGGTGATCGGCCTCGGCAACCCGCTGCGCGGCGACGACGGGATCGGCTGGCGGGTCGTCGATGCGCTGCGCCACGAGATCGCGGGTCTCGACGCCGAGCTGGCCGGCATCGGTCCGGTGGAGCTCGAGCAGCTGGCCGTCGGAGGGCTGACGCTCATGGAGCGGCTGGTTGGCTCGGAGCGCGCGATCCTGGTCGATGCGCTGTGCAGCGGCGACGCCCCGCCCGGGACGGTGACCTGCCGCCCGCTGGCCGAGGTCCGTACCCGGTCAGCGGCTCACCTCGACTCGGCGCACGATGCCACGCTGCCGTCCGCACTGCAGGCCGGCCGGGCGCTGGGCGCCGAGCTGCCCGCGGAGATCTGGGCGGTCACCGTCGAGACGCTGCCCGATGACCGCTTCTCGGCCGAGCTGAGCGCCCCGGTCGCGGCGGCCGTCCCGGTCGCAGTGGGGGCCTGCCTGGGGGTGCTGCGAACCGGCAGCTGAGCGGCCGGCCCCGGGATGGCCCGCCACCCCCTGCACGACCCGCCATCGGCAACGTCAGCCCTGTGTCGGGCGGGAGGCTGACGGGTCGCTTGGGGCGGGGTGGACAGTCGAATCGGGCCGTTTGACCCTGTCCGCGCCGGCGATCGGCTGTCGATGCTCGGGACAAGCGCGAAGGCTCGCATGGCGATGCCGCCGAGCAGCGGCCGGGCCTCGAAGGCGAAAGGAGTCAACCGCGATGACACGCGCACTCGTGGTCCATCACGACATCGACATGGCCGACATCGAGGTCGACGACCTGCAGAAGGCGGGATACGAGGTCGACCAGTGCGCCGGGCCGGATGGTGGCGGCTGCCCGGTCATGCACGGGGAGCCGTGCTGGCAGGTGGAGAAGGCTGACGTCCTGGTCTACGACGTCTTCGCCGCGGGCGACGGGGGCAGGAAGCTCATCGAGGAGCTCCGCGAGCTCCATCCGGACAAGCCGGTGGTGCTGACCTCGGGCGGCCTCCTCCTCGACTGGGTCGAGACCGACGGGCCGCACGAGGTGACGCCGGCGCTCGGCGCGCCCGACCAGGGCGTGCTGGCCGCGGCCGTCGAGGCGGCCATCCATCGGCACCATGAGGCAAAGGCGGCTGCCCCCGCGGAGAAGCGGCACATCCCGCGCTGGTAGGCCGCCGGGACCGGACAACGAGGAGCGGGCGGCCCATCGGGCCGCCCGCTCGCGTGGAACCGGAGCGTATCGGTCTAGAAGACGCGGTACGCGATCTCGGCCGGAGCCATGAGCAGCTCCTTGAGCTCCTCGTCCACCTTGAGCAGCGAGAGGTGCGCACCGGCCATCTCGAGCGAGGTGCAGTACTCGCCGACGTAGCTGCGGAAGACGCTGATCCCCTTCTCCGCCAGCTTCTTGTGGGCGATGCCGTACAGCAGGTAGAGCTCGCTGATCGGCGTGCCGCCGAGGCCGTTCACCATGAGCGCGACCTCGTCGCCCTTCTCGAACGGCAGGTCCGGGACGATGGCGTTCAGCAGGATGTCGACGATGTCGTTGGCCGGCACCAGCTTGGCGCGCTCGCGTCCGGGCTCGCCGTGGATCCCGATGCCGATCTCCATCTCGTCGTCGCCGATCTCGAAGAGCGGCGTGCCGCGCACGGGCGGGGTGCAGGAGGAGAGGGCGATGCCCATGGTCCGAACGTTGGCGATCACCTTCTCGCCGACGCGGACGCACTCCTCGAGCGATCCGCCCTTGTCGGCCATGGCGGCCGCCGCCTTGATGACGAAGAAGTTGCCCGCGACGCCGCGACGCCCGACGGTCCAGGTCGAGTCCTTCACGGCCACGTCGTCGTTGACGAGGAGGTAGCCGATCTTCTGGCCCTCGGCCTCCTGCAGCTCCTTGGCCATCTCCCAGGCCGTGCGGTCGCCGGTGTAGTTGTTGACGATGTAGAGCACGCCGGCGGGCGTGTCCATCAGCTTGGAGGTCTCGGTGACGAACTCCACCGGCGGGCCGGCGAAGACGTCACCCGGGCAGGCGGCGTCGAGCATGCCCGGGCCCACGATCATGGTGTGGGCCGGCTCGTGCCCCGACCCGGAACCCTGGATGATCGAGACCCGATCCTTCTTGGGCATGTCGGCCCGGTAGATCAGGTTGTACTTCGGCTCGTACTTCAGCGTGCCCCCGCTGGCGAGCATGATGCCCTCGAGGAACTCGGGGACGAACTGCCGCGGGTCGTTGACGAATTTCTTCACGCCAGGTTTCCTCCTTGCTCAGGTCCCTAGGCCGAGTACTTCTCGCGCCACGCCTTGCTGATGTCCTGCAGCATCACGCCGATGGCAGTCGCCCCGGCATCCACGGAGCCGATGCTCCGTTCGCCGGTGTAGGCGGCCCGTCCGCGCATGGCCTGCATGCCTTTCGTGTCCTCCGCCGCCTTGACGGCGATGTCGGCAGCCTTCTGGATCGCCGCGACCCCGTGATCGGCGCTGGTCGCCGGATCCGCGAAGCTCGCCTCGAGGCTGTCGACCGCGGGAACCAGCGCGTCGAGGAGCGTCTTGTCGCCGACCGACGACTGGCCGCGCTGCTCGATTCCGCCGATCGACGCCCGCAGCATGGCGATGACGTCCTCCGGCGCAAGCGCGGTCTTGTCGCCCGCCGCCACGCCCGCGCGCAGGAAGGCGGTGCCCCAGATGGGCCCGCTCACCCCGCCCACCTTGGCCGACATGATGAAGCCGACCTTCTTGAGCAGCGAGCCGACGCTCGAGCGATCAAGGGTGTCCCAGTCGCTCAGGACGACCTCGAACCCGTTCCTCAGCGAGTACCCGAAGTCGCCGTCGCCGACGATCGAGTCCAGGTGGGCGAAGTACTCCGCGTTGTCGAGAACCGTGGTCGCCATCGTCTTGAGGACGAGGTCGACGTCATCCAACGATTGATCTGCCATACGGACCTCCTCGTTTACGCCGTCGGTCGACCCGCGCCGATCGGGGCGGCGATGCACTGCTCCAGATCGGCCAAGGTGATGTAGTCACCCGGCTGCGCCGGGCTGCGGTTCGCGATGATCCGCGTCCGCTCGCCGTCCGGGTCGCCGAGCGACGAGACGACCAGGACCGCTTCGCTGTTGTCCTCCTTCTCCGTGTACCCGTTGACGGTCATGACCGAGCGCAGGCCCGCACCCTCGGCGGCGAGCAGGCCGTTGCGCGAGTCCTCGATGACGAGCGTCTGGTCCGGCCCGATGCCGAGGTGCTCGAGGGCGAGCAGGTAGATGTCCGGGGCCGGCTTCTTCTGGGGCACCACGTCACCGGCCAGCACCAGGTCGAAGCGCGCGGCGCGCTCCGGACCCACCGCCTGCTCGAGGATGGCCCGGACCGATGGCTCCGCCGAGGTCGAGCACACCGCCAGCGTCCAGCCGGCATCCTGTGCAGCGCCGATGATCCGGCGAATCCCCGGCCGGGTCGGAAGCAGGCCGGCGCCAACCATCTCCGTGTAGATCGCCGTCTTGCGCTTGTGCATGCGGGCCAGCAGGTCGGTGCGCGACTCCTCGTCATCGGGCAGGCCACGGGAGCGGAGGAAGTCGGGCGTGAGCTCGCTCTTCATCCGTTCCTTGCCGCCCGCGATCTGGAGCTTGACCGCGTACACCTCCTCGGACCACTCGATGGGAAAGCCGAACTCGCGGAACGTCTGGTTGAAGGCGGGGCGGTGACCGTCGCGCTCCGTATCGGCCAGGACCCCGTCGCAGTCGAAGATCAGGGTGTTCGTCACCACGCCCTCCCCTCGCTGCCGAACATCCGGATGTGGTCGGCCGCCATGGCCTTCACGGCCTCGCGCTGCGCCACGAAAAGCTTGGGCGGGTCGTACTCCGTCGGATGCTCGGTGATGTAGTCGTAGCCCGACTGCATGAAGCGGATCTTCAGGGCGGTCGAGATGTTGACCTTGGCGCACCCGCGGCCGATCAGGTCGGTGAACTGGTCCGCCGTCATCCCGGTACCGCCGTGGAGGGCCACCGGGATCCCGGTCGCTTCGACGATGTCGGTCACCCGCTGGTTATCGAGCTTGGGTGTCGCCTTGTACATGCCGTGGGCGTTGCCGATGGCGGGGGCGAAGATGTCCACCCCGGTCGAGCGAATGAAGTCGACGGCGGTCTCGAGCGACTGCTCGTTGACCCGCTCGTCATCGGCCATCTCCTCGACGCGCTTGAAGCCCTCGATCTCCCCCTCGACCATGGCCCCGTACGGCCTGGCCTCGGCGACGACCTCGATGCACTGCTGCTTGTTCTCGGCCACGCCGAGCTTCGAACCGTCGAAGAGAACGCTGTTCCAGCCCTTGGCGAGGCACATGGTGATCACCTCGCGCTCCGGGCAGTGGTCCAGGTGCAGGGCGACCGGGACCGTGATCTTCCGGGTCATCTCGCACCACATGGCGTACAGCAGGTCGGCGCCCATGGACTTCACCGTCTTGACCGACGTCTGGACGATGAGCGGCGCGCGGAGCTCCTCCGCTGCCGCCAGGACCGCCTCCAGGGTCAGGTCGTTGACGATGTTGATCGCCGCGACGCCGTAGCGGTCCTTGAACGCCCGCTGGACGATCTCTCTGGTTGGGACGACTGGCATGTCCTCCTCCTGCAGCCATGGGCTGCATGTGCGCTAGCGATACCGAACCGATGCGTGAGCCATGGGCGCACGGTCCTCGCCGCGGGTGAGCGCAAGCACGGCCCGTGCATTCGTTTCATCGACGATGAGCACGTTGACGGCGGCGGCGCGCAGGACGCCGAGGATGGCGAGCGGCTTCTCCGCCTCGCTCGCCACGGCGACGACGCCGGCGATCCTGCGCAGCTGCTCCAGCGAGAGGGCGACGAGGCGGTCATGGTGGGGTGAGGCGATCGGCGCGCCGCGCACGTCGACGTAGTTGCCGAGGATGTCCCCCACGGCGCCCTGGTCGCGGAGGCGGGCGATCTCGTCGAGCGAGAGGCAGCCGGACCGCACCATGGTGCAGTCGTCGTTCGTGCCGCCGATGCCGACCAGCGCGACATTGGCCTGCGCCGCGACTGCCAGGGTGTGCGCCACCGCCTCCTGCTGGAGCAGCCGGTCGCGCATCTCCCCGCTCTCGACGTAGGCGGGGGCGTACAGGGACTCGACTCGTCCGCCGCTCTTCTCCGCCAGGACGCGGCCGATCTCATTGGGGTTGGTCGGGGTGTCGACGCGCGGCGAGCCTCCCATGGCGCTGACGAACGTGCAGTCGAGGCGGCCCGCCGGCCGGAAGAAGCGCGGCACCTCCCCGGTGTCGCGCCCGTGGCCCACCGCCACCACGGCGCCCGACCGCAGGTGACGCTCGAGATAGCGCGCTGCGCTGCGCGCGACCGCGGCGCGCCGGGACTCGGGATCGGGTCGGTCGGGGGTCACGATGGCTTCGGTCAGGCCGAAGGCGGTGATCAGGTCTCCCTCCAGCTCGAGGTTGACCCCGGGCGGCGCCTCGATGTGGATCTCGACCACGCCGGTCGCCCGCGCGCGGTCCAGCAGGCGCTGCACCTTCTGGCGGGACAGCCCGAATTCGCGTGCGATCGCCTCCTGCGTCCACCCATCGACGTAGGAACGGCGCGCGATCCTGGCCAGCAGCTCGTGCTCCTCGCTGCTGAGCTCTTCGCGCACGGCAGCTCTCCTGGCGGGTGAGCAATTGCTCAGACGTGAGCGGGTGCTCAGTGTACCACGAGCAGCCCAGCCCGGGCAATGGCTGCCGTCGGTGCAGGGGCGGGATGAAGGAGGTGCGGCGAGCGGTCTGCTGAGCGAGCGCGGCCGGGGCAACCGGCCGTGGGATCAGGCAGCTCTAGGCGCCTGGCTCCACCTCCCAGAGGGTATGAGCCTCCAACCCGTGCGCCTCTCGGTGGACGCGGGAGGCGGTCTCCTTGTCGGGGGCGTCGACCAGGCAGAAGACCTTGCCATCGGCCTCGTCGACCCAGTAGTGCTTGTAGTTGACGCCGTACTTGCCCTGCACACGGAGGTCGGCCTCGTGCGCCCCGGCAACGTCGGCGGCCTTGACACCGGGAATGTCGTGCATGTCCATGTAGGTCGGCACGGTCACCATCCTTCTGCTGGCTGCTCGCCGCAGGCGAATGGTCGCATGCCGGGTCAACGGGCTGAGCAGGTCGATGGCAACATGCGCGCATGACGGCACGACGCGTCGCGGACATTGGCCCTCGCGGAGGGCCTGAGGGGATGGATCCGCTGCCCGGCAACGTCCGGCCTGCGGAGGATGGGCCATCATGTTAGGAACCGAGCTCGCGATCTTCGGGGCGAGCGTTGGAGCGGGCGCGCTGGGAGCGCTGGCCGGCGTCGGCGGCGGGATCATCATCGTCCCCGTCCTGGCCATCGTGTTCGGCGTCGATCTGCGGCTGGCCATCGGCGCAAGCATCA
>CAYVLM010000115.1:0-6664 GCA_964452225.1 uncultured Steroidobacteraceae bacterium
TGGCCGCCTGCTCTCCGAAAGCGCCTCCGACGGCCCACTGGGTGAAGCCGGGCAGCAGGCGCTCGCCGGCAGCGTTCATCACGTGGTTGGAGTAGCCCTCCAGCAACGACATCAGCGCCTGCGTGCGCTGGAACGTCGCGCGCTGCCGCTCGCTCATGAGCCGTTCGATCCAGTGGCCGCTCCCCGCACCGGCCAGGGCCTCCCTCACCCGCCGGCCGAGCCCACCGGAGTCCGTCGCCAGCTGCTCCATTGACTCGGCCACCAGGGCAGCGAAATGGGCCCGGAGCCAGGGGTGCGCCTCGAACTCGAAGGCGTGCGTTGCCTCGTGGAGGGCAATGAAGAGCCGGAACTCGTCCAGGGGCACGCGCAGGTTCGCG
The DNA here is from genome assembly GCA_964452225.1 of uncultured Steroidobacteraceae bacterium. Taxonomy (GTDB): domain Bacteria; phylum Chloroflexota; class Limnocylindria; order QHBO01; family QHBO01; genus CAVXEH01. Next base: position 378 of record CAYVLM010000115.1, read on the forward strand.
GCCGTGGCCGTGATATTCGGTTCCACGAAATGGAGCCTGCCCCGTGGCGCGTCGCCGGCCGCGAGGAGGCTGACGTCGTACTGGCCGAGCACCTTGCGCGCGAGGAAGCCGAGCAGGAATCCGAGCTGCTGGTTGCCGACCGAGCGGTTCACGATGCGTGCCAGGGCGCGCCCCGCGCTGTCGGGGTTGCCGGCCGCCTCGCCGAGGAGCTCCTCGATACGCGCGAAGAGAGACTGGAAGGTGGCCAGGTTCAGGTCCACCCACTCCAGCCGGTCAATCACCGCCGGCGTCTCGAGCGCGGCCGGCAGCGGGCGGCCCACCTCGGCCTGCACGATCGGCTCGATGCGCACCAGCGCCTCGCGATAGAAGGCGTTCGCGGCCTCGCGCTCCGCGTGGCTCAGCGCGCCGGTCTGTCGACCCAACCGGCGACGGGCGATGCCGCGCACCGCTTCCCAGTCGATCAACCGGGTTCCGGCTCGCCGCAGCAGCTCGCGCTGGGCGACCGAGGCGCCCATGGCCAGCAGGCCGCCAACGACGATGCCCATGCCGACCCGGCTCGCGTAGCGTGTCACGCCCGCAGTCTAGGGCCTCCGACCCGCGGGCGCGGCCACGTCCACTCCCTCGACCGGCGGCAGCCGGGTGCCGAAGATGCGGCTCGCCACCCCGGTGAACGCTGCCACGTCGCCCGTGGTCGCCACCCGGTGAGCCGCCCCGGGGCGATCAGCTCGGCAATGGAGCGCGTCGAGCAGGTCCTCGACGGCAATGGCCGTCGTGAAGGCCGAGTCGACGACCGCGACCGCCGGCCCGACCACCGACTCGATCACGGGGCGGAGCAGCGGGTAGTGGGTGCAGCCCAGGAGCAGGGTGTCGATCGAGGGGTCGCCGGCCAGCATCGGCTCGAGGTAGCCGCGCACCGCCCGTTCGGCCATCGGCCCGTCGATGGTCCCGGCTTCGACCAGCGGCACGAGCTCCGGGCAGGCCTGCTGCGTCACCACCAGGCGGGCATCGGCCTCGTCGATCGCCTCGGGATACGCGCCCGATTCGACCGTGCCGGAGGTGGCGATCACTCCCACGGGGCCGCTGCGGGTCGCAGCGGCGACCGCGACCGCGCCAGGCCGCACGACACCCACCACCGGGACGGCGGCGCGCTCCCTCACCTGGGGCAGTGCCCGAGAGGTGGCGGTGTTGCAGGCGATCACGAGGAGCTTCACGTCCTGGTCCAGCAGCCACGACACGCACTCGTCGGTGAAGGCGCGCACCTCATCCGCCGGGCGAGGCCCATACGGCGCGCGCTCGTTGTCCCCGAGGTAGACGGTGGGCTCGTTCGGCAGCCTGCGGTGCAGCTCGGACAGGACCGTGAGCCCGCCAACGCCGGAGTCGAAGACGCCGATCGACCTGGGGTCTCCCGGGCGTGGCACCGCGGGAATCAGCGCTTGCCGGCGAGCGCCATCCCGCGCTCTGCCTGCACCGCCACCAGGGCCGCGGCGACCTGCCGGACGCCCTGCGAGATCGGCGCGTCCGGGCTGGACACCACGAACGGGACGCCCTCGTTGTTGGCTGCCAGCACGAGGCGGCCATCGGAAACGATCTCGAAGTCGATCGGCTGCCCCAGGGTCTCCTCGAGATCCCGCTTGGCGATCCCGCCCGATGCATCGGACCGGTTGAGGAGCGTGGCGAGCTTCGACGGGGGGTAGCCGATGGCGGCGAAGGCCTCACCGGCCATGGCGAGACCACGGATTGCCATGCTGTCGTAGCTGAGCACCTGGAGGATGAGGTCGGCGGCATCGAGGTAGACCAGAACGTCATCCGAGAGGGCGGCCCGCGTGTCGACCACCACGAAGTCGTACAGCTTGCGAATGATGCCCAGCGCCTTCTCCGTGTCGCGAGTGGTCACCATCTCGGCCATCTCGACACGCGGTGGCGCGAGCAGGACATCGATGCCCGACGGATCCTTCCACACCACGTCCGCGAGGTCCGACTCGCGGATGCGGTCCGTGGGAAGGTTCACGATCGACGGCGCCACGGCGGGGACCCGCAGGAGCCCGCGAAGGTCGCTGAACTGCATCGACCCGTCGAGGAGGCAGACCCGATGCTCGCTCCCCAGCGCGACTGCCAGGTTGTAGGCCAGGGTGGTCCTGCCCACGCCGCCCTTCGGGGAGAAGAGGGCGACCATCATCGACCCGGCACGCGCCGACTCGACGCTGCGCTCCTCGTGCGTCTTGCGAATCAGCGTCGTGAAGTCAAAGCCCGTGAACGGCATCTTCAGCACGGCGTCGATCCCGCGCTCGGGGTTCTCGCTCACCGGGTTCTGGGGGACGGTCAGCATGATCACCGCGACGTTGGGGTCGGCGGAGCGAATGGCCTGCGCCACGCTCGCGCCGTTGACTCTGCCCTGCAGAAGCGCGTCGACGATGGCGATGTCGGGGTGCATCTCGTTCACCGCGGGCACGGCCTGCTCGCCACTGGTGACGACGTCAAGCATCCTGATCTGCGTCTGGGCGTTGAGGAGCGACCGCATGTGGGAGGCCACCTGCGGGACGTCCTCGACCACCAGGAGTCGGATCTGCTCGCCTGCCAAAACTTCGAATCCCCTTCCACGCCCTGCGACCGTGCCATCACTTCACCCCCCTGGCGGCCGGGCCGCCCGACGAGCGATGAGGATGCGACGCTCGCTCTCCTCATCCAGCGGGTCGAGATCGTGTGACCCGTAGGTCGTCTCCGTCACGAGCCCGCCCGACTCGAGGAGGCGCTGCAGCACCGCCATGGATGGATACCAGAGGCGGAAGCTGGCCGGAAGCCGCGCTATCGTACCATCGGGTCGTACTGCGTCGGTCAGGGTCGCATAGTCGACCCTGAGCCCCTCGGGCGTCTCGCGCTGTGCCAGCTGCGAGCGCCGCACAATCGGTCGACCATCCAGCTCACGCCGCCAGTCGACGCTCAGCGGAAGATCGCGCGAGGGAAGCGCACCCGGTCCGATGTCATCGAGGACCAGCAGACCGCCGTCGTCGAGGCACGAGGCGGCTGCGGCCAGCATCCGGACCGCGTCCTCGGGGCCGTCGAGGTGCGGAAGCACACCGGCAGCCACGGCCAGCCGGAAGCGTCCGCCGACGCGCGGCCTCCGTACGTCGCCAAGCAGCAGCTCCATGCTTCCGGCGTCGCGGAGGGCGCTGAGCCGGGGGTCGCCCCGGACGCGAGCCTCGGCGCGCCTCAGCAGCGCGGGGCTCCCGTCGATCCCCACCACACGGGAGGCGCCACCCGCGACGAACGCACCAAGGAGACGTCCAGAGCCACAGCCCAGGTCCAGGACGGTTCCTCCGCCCCGCCGGGTCAGCTCCCGATAGAAGCCGAGGTCCTGCGTCACATCGTCGTGCTCGAGGTCGTAGATCGCTGCCAGCAGGTCCGCATCCCCGGGCTGGCCGGCAAAGATGTCCGCGGATCGCGGCTCCCCGGTCACGGGGGTGCCGCCCTGCGCACAGCGAACCACTCGATGATGGCGGCGAGCAGCACGACGAAGATCGCCACCGCCACCGTGAGGGCCCCGCCGAGGCGGAGCGCCGCAAGGGCGGCGACGATGATGGCTGCCAGCAGGCCGCGACGCCCGGCACGAACCCAGGCGCCTCGATAGATGATCCGACGGCGCAGGATGAACTCGGCCAGGAACGCGAGTGGAGCAAGGAAGGCGGCCACGGAGATGGATGCCAGCGCGACCACCACGATCCGGTTCCGACCGGCGTCGGGACATGAGGTCTCGGACGTCGACCCGGGACAGGCGTTGCCTGCGAACGCCACGAGGATGACCGCCGCCAGGACGGCAACCAGGACGAGCGCCAGCACGACGAACCGGTGGCGACCGGTCATCGCCTCACCGCGCGGCGTCCGGGCAGATCTCGCGGAACGGGCAGTAGGAGCATCGCGCAGAGCCCGGGGTCGCCCCGAACCGGCCGGCACGGATTCCGTCGGCAGCGAGCGTCACCTTCTCCTGGGCGCGCTCCAGCCGGCGCACCGAGGGTTCGCTCAGCCCGACGAGGCCGGACTCCAGGAAGTGGAGCGCCACCTGGTCCGGTGGTCTGCCATTGCCGGCTTCCCACGCGAGCGCGTAGATCGCCAGCTGCAGTGACTCCCGGGACCGCCTGGCGGCGGTCCCCGGATCGCGCACGTCGCTCGACTTGTAGTCCGTGATCACCACCCGCCCATCCGGTTCGACGTCGACGCGGTCGTAGCGCCCGCGAACCCGGTCCCGCCCAAGGCGGAAGGCGAACTCCTGCTCGACCGCCGCGGGCGTGGCGGGACTGGCCTCCTGGTCGCGCCAGAATCGGGCGAGCGCCTCGCGGGCGGCGCCCAGGCGGGCCTCCTCATGCTCCCTGGTCAGGAACCCCACCGACTCCCAGCTCCTGGCAAGGGCGTCGTGCAGCTCGGCGAGGCTCATCCGCGCGCCGCGCATCTGGCGGCGGTGGTATGCCTGCACCGCGGCGTGCAGCGCCTTGCCGTACGTCAGCTGGTGGCTCGGCGGGGTGGGAATCCTGATCAGGTGAGCGAACCGGTAGCGTGCCGGGCACTCCAGGTAGTCGTTCACCTGGCCGAAGCTGAGGGTGAGCTGCCGGTCAGCGAGCGATGGGCGAGGGGCGGCGGGGCGAACCGCCTGGCTGCGGTTCCGCTCGAGCCGCTCCACCACGCTGGGACGCACTGCCGTCACCGGCGTGGCCGGCGGCAGGTCCAGCGCCTCGTGGACGAACTGGCTCATGCGCCGGGTTCTGCCACCCCCATAGTCGGCCGCCCAGGTCAGCACCAGCTCCTCCGCGGCCCGGGTCATCCCGACGTAGAAGAGCCGCCTCTCCTCGGCGAGGTGGTGGTCGACCCCGGGCACCGCGTCGTCGAGCAGGTCAGCGGGGAGTGCCAGCGCGTCCCGCCGGTCCCGGCTCGGGAACCGGTCCTCGACGAGGCCGACCATGAACACCACCGGGAACTCCAGGCCCTTTGCACGATGGTAGGTGAGCACGTGCACGGCATCGCCCTCATCGGGCTCGGCCTCAACCGTCGACGGATCGTCCCCCGCCGCCATCAGCGTGTCGAGCTGCTCCACGAGGAACGGGAGCCGGTCGTCGCGCAGCAGCGCGGACTGGCGCCGCACGACCTCGAAGAAGCGGGCAACGTTGCCGAGCCGCTCCCCGCCGGACTCCTCCGCCTCGCGAGTCAGCCGCCCAAGCCACCCGCTGGCCGTCACGAAGTGGTAGAGCAGCTCGCCGGTGGTGCGCTCGGTGCTCATGGCCCGATGCCGGTCGAGCGAGCCGAGGAGCCGCGTCACGACGTCGAGCGATGAACGCGTGAACCGTCCCGACTCGGGTCGCTCGGCCGCCTCGCGCAGCGCCGCCTCGAGGCCGATCCGGCGCCGTCCCGCGGCGTTCAGAGCGCGGGTCACGTCCTCCGCTGCCAGGCCGAAGATCTCCGAGGTCGCGAGGTCGTAGCAGCTGACCGAGTCCTCCGGATCGGCCACGGCGCGGAGGAAGCTCACCAGGAGGCGCACCTCCGGCTGGCGGTAGAGGCCTGCCGTCCCGCTGAACCGCCAGGGGATCCGCACCATGTTCAGGCTGCGCAGGAACGGGTCGGCATCCCGGTTGCCCCGGACCAGGACCGCGTGGTCGCCGGCCCGGCGGCCGGCCCGAATCGACGCCGCGATCCGTTCGGCGACGACATCGGCTTCGTCCGAACCGGTGGCCAGGGCGAGGAGCTCGATCGCCCCTGCCTCCGGCTCCGGGCGTCGGAAGGAGGCCCGCCCCCGCAGTCGCTTGTCCAGCCCTTCGCGAGCCTCGAGGCGGACCGGGTCGTTCTGGCGGATCAGCCGATGCGCGGCGTCCAGGATTGCCTGCCGGCTGCGGAAGTTGTCGGTCAGGACGAGGCTGGCAGATCCCGGGTAGGCCGCCCGGAACTCGAGGATGTTGGAGAGGGCCGCCCCGCGGAAGCGGTAGATGCTCTGGTCATCGTCACCGACCACGGTCACGTTGGCGCGCGGCTCTCCGGCCAGCAGCTTCACCAGCTCGAACTGGGCGTGGTTCGTGTCCTGGAACTCGTCGACCAGGATGTACCGATAGCGCCCGCGCTCGCGAGCCAGCACGGCCGGATGCTCCCGCAGCAGCCGAAGCGCCAGCCCAACCTGGTCGCCGAAGTCGAACCGGTCCGATGCCCGCATCAGGCGCTCGTAGGCAGCGTAAGCCGCCGCAAGCTCGACCTGCAGCGCGGCTTCCTCGGCCAGGGCTGCATCACCCGGAGCGGCGGCAGCCCGTTCAACGAGC
>CAYVLM010000116.1:0-6626 GCA_964452225.1 uncultured Steroidobacteraceae bacterium
ACCGGATCCCACGCCCAGTAGCCGCCCCAGCCGAGCACCTCGTAGCTCCACCAGGCCCCGGCGGTGATCCCGAGGGTGAGGAAGATCCAGGGCACGATCGTCCAGCGCCGGACGATTGACAGCCATTCCTCGTCCGTGCGACGGGTGATGAGCGCGGCGACGCCGAAGGCGAAGGGCACCGCCATCCCGGTGTATCCCAGGTACAGGAGCGGTGGATGCAGCCCCATGAAGGGATGGTTCTGGAGAAGCGCGTTGGGACCCGGCCCCTCGGTCGCCACCGGGGTGGTGCGGATGAACGGGTTGCCCGGCCAGACCATCACCGCGAAGAAGAAGAGGGCGATCAGCGCCAGGGTCACCCCCGCCCAGGGCATGAGCGCCGGATGCCGGTCGCGGTAGCGGTAGATCACCACGCTGGCGTAGCCGGTGAGGAGCAGCGTCCAGAAGAGGATCGACCCCTCGAGCGCCGCCCAGAGCGAGATGACGCTGAAGAACGGCGGCGTGGTGGTGCTGTTGTTGTTCGCGACGTAGAGGATGGAGAAGTCGTGGGTCAGGAGGGCAACGATCATCACCGCCGAGGCAACACCCGCCATGGCAAACGCCAGGTACATGGCCCGGCGGGCGGCAGCCAGGAGGTCCGCGTCCCGCCGCCGGCCGCCGGCGACGAAGGCGAAGGCCGCGAAGGCGCATGTCCCGAGCCCCACCAGGATCGCGACGTGCCCGAGCGTCGGCAGCACCCGATGCGCTCCCTAGCCGCCCGGCTCGGACGGGATGATGTGGGAGGGGACCGCCCCGTTCGTGGGGGCCACGTACGTCTCGTTGTGCTTGATCAGGATCTGGGTGGCGGCGAAGATGCCGTCAGCCCCCAGCGTCCCCTCCACCACGGCACCCGCGTCGAGGTGCGGGCACTGCACCGCCTCCCCGGCCGCGTTGCGGACCTGGATCGCCTTGCTGCCATCGGTGAGCGTGAAGCGCACCTGGCCGTCGGAACAGTCGAGGGTCCCGCTCTGCACCAGGCCGCCCAGACGGATCGTCTGGCCGATGGCGCGGCTGCCCATGGCGAGCACCTCCGAGGGCGTCCGGTAGTAGACGAGCGCGTCGCCGATCCCCGAGAGCGCGAAATAGCCGATCACTCCCGCGATGACCACGGCGCCGGCCACCAGTCCCCAGCGGCGGCGGCGCGGCCGGGGCGGCGGCGCGGGAGCCGAGACCGTCATTCCCGACTGGCCGGGCCGACGGGCGGGGCGGGGCGATGCTCGTTGACGGCCTCCCGCATGGCGCGCTCCTCGCGCCGGGCCGCGCGCAGGCGAAGCAGCAGGGTGCCCGCGTAGGCCGCCACGCCTCCGATGATCACCGTGTAGCCGGCGATGACGAAACCGACGTCGGTCACGGCAGCGCCTCCCCGGCCGGAGTCTTGTCGACCGCCGGCACAGTCCGTGCCCGCCGCCGCGCCTCGCTGATCCGGCCGCTGCGCGCCAGCTCCTCCGTGTCGGTCTCGGCGCGGGCGAGCTGGTAGCGGCGGATCATGAGGTAGAACCACGCCATGGTGAAGGCACCCAGCATGCTCAGCAGGGCCAGCACGAAGACGAGCGGAGCGGCCGGGTGGAGCAGCTTGTCCGGCGAGCCGAAGGTGGCGCCCTGGTGCAGGCCGCGCCACCAGTCGACGCTGAAGTGGACGATGGGGATGTCAGCGGCGGCGACCAGCCCGACCACGGCCGAACGGGTTGCGCGACGAGCCGGATCGTCGCTGAGGCGCCGGAGCAGCAGGTAGCCGATGAACAGGGCGAGCAGGAGCGCCGTGGTCGCCATGCGCGGGTCCTCCCACTGCCAGAAGGTGCCCCACACGGGCTTGCCCCACATCATCCCGCCCCAGATGGCGAGCGCGGTGAACAGGGCGCCGATCTCGGCGCCCGCGACCGCGACGGCGTCGAACCGCAGGTCCCGCTTCCACAGCCAGCCGATGCCGGCCAGCGCTGTAACGCCGCCCGACAGGTAGGCGAGCCAGGCCGATGCGACGTGCGGGTACATGATCCGCTGCGCGTCTCCCTGGTTCACGTCCGGCGGCACGACGAAGAGGCCGACCACCGTTGCCGCCACGATCGCGGCCAGGGCCGCTATCCCCAGGATGCGCGTCTTCATACGTCCTCCAGCAGGAACCCGTAGGTGCCGGCACCCACGATCAGCATGACGATATCGAAGCCGGCCAGGAGCTGCAGCCAGGCTCCCAGCTCCCCGCTCGGGTCGCCGCCGAGCGCGGCGCCGGTGGCCTTCACGGCGGCCAGCAGGAGCGGAGCAACAATCGGCAGGACCAGGAGCGGAAGCATCACCTCCCGCGCCCCCATCCGCACGGTGACCCCGGCGTAGAAGGTGCCGACCGCGGCGAACCCGAGCGCGCCGAGCGCCAGCACGGCGAGCAGCGCCGGGAGTGCAGAGGGCACGTCGATCCCGTACAGGACGGTCACGACCGCCAGGAGCACCGCCCCCAGGACGAGCATGGTGATGAGCCCGCTGAGCACCTTGCCGACGTAGATGCCCCGACGGTCGACCGGGTACAGCGCCAGCTGCTCCAGGGCATCGTCGGCGATCTCGACCTGGTGCAGGCGGGAGACCGCCAGCAGACCGGCGAAGACGATCGCCAGCCAGAACAGCCCGGGCGCCGCGTCAGCGAGCTTCTGCGAGTCCGGCCCGAGTGCGAAGCCGAAGAGCAGCAGGACGAGCGCGGCGAAGAAGAGGGTGCTCGTCGCGGCATGCTTCCCGCGGAGCTCGGCAAGGGCATCCTTCCGCGCAATCGCCCACGCCACTCCCGCCACCTGCCTTACGGCGCTCACCGCCCGGTCCCCGTGGTCATCGCCCCGGCGGCGACGGGCGCGGTCGGTGCGGGCTCGGGCGGCGCACCGGCGACCCCCCGGCCGCTCACCTCGCTGACCAGGCCGGCGTCGAGCACGACCGTCCCGTCCACCAGGTCCGCGACGCGTTCGACGGCATGGGAGGCGACCAGGACCGTCACTCCCGCGCCCCGCCAGGCGGCGAGCATGTGATCCACGAGCCGCATCCCGTCGGCATCCAGCGCCGCGTGCGGCTCGTCCAGCAGGACCAGCGACGGTGCGCCCAGAAGCACACGAGCCAGCGCGATGCGCTTGCGCATGCCCGCCGAGAAGCCGCGAACGCGCTGGTCTGCCTGGTCGGCCATCTGCACCTCTCCGAGCACCGCCCCGATGCGCTCGTCGGCATCGGTCTTGGCGTGCCCAAGGAGGGTCGCCGCGAAGCGCAGGTTCTCCCGCGCCGTGAGGTCGTCATACAGGCCGGTGGCGTGGGAGAGATAGGCGATCCTGCCCCGAACGAGGTCCGGATATCGCGCGACGTCGAGCCCATCGACCGCGGCGGACCCGAACGTGGGACGGATGGCGGTGGCGAGGACCCGCAGGAGCGTCGTCTTGCCTGCCCCGTTGGGTCCCACCAGGGCCACCACCGAGCCGGGCGTTACGCGCAGGGAGACCCCCGCCAGGGCGGCGCTCCGGCCGAAGAGGCGGGCCAGCTCGCGGGTCTCGACCGCAGGGGGCGGTGAATCCTGCAGCCCGAGCGAGCGCGGGGAGCGGTAGATCGTGGTCGGCGGCATGCTCGGCTCAAGGGGCACGAAGGCGTGGGTCAGGCCACTATGCGACCTCCCCACGCGGGCGTCAAACCCGCTGCGAGGCCGGATTCACCCGTGGTTTCGGCCTCACTCGGCCATCGTCCTGTCCAGGGCGGCGAGCGACGCCCGCAGGAGGTCGGCGCGGCGCTCGTGCTCCGCGTGCAGCGCGAGGGTCGAGCACAGGAAGACGGAGAGCAGGCGCGAGCGGACGAGCATCGGCTCGGTCACCGCTTCGTACTCGGCGAGGAAGGTCGCCCGGGAGGCCGGCGGCAGGAGCGACCAGAAGAGCACCAGGTCGACCGAAGGGTCGGCCAGGCCCACGTCACCCCAGTCGATCACCCCGGCGATCCGGGTCCCGGCGTCGAGCAGCAGGTGGCGGAGGTGGAGGTCGCCGTGCACCACGCATGCCTCCTGCGAGGCCGGCAACGTGGCGGCCGCGTCAAGGAGCCCGGAGACCGATGCCGGCGCCTGCCAGAGCCCCGCGCTGGCGAGCTCGGAGAGGCGCTCCCGGGTCCGTGGCACGCGGAGGCTCATGTCGCTTCGGCGGTTCGGATCGGGGACGAGGCGGTGCCCGACGGCGGCCAGCGGCTCCGGGCCGTGGAGCGCATGCAGGAACCGGGCGAGCGGCCGTGCCAGGTCGGCAAGACGGCGATCATCGGCCTCCACCTCCGCGACCTCGTGCCCCTCGAGGTACGAGGCGCCGAAGAATGTCCAGGGGTATCCGTGGGCTGTCGACGGCCGTCCGATCCATCCCGGGACGGGGACCGGGAGCGGCAGGAGCGGGGCGAGCACGGGAAGCACCGCGATCTCGCGCTCCACGCCCGGCACCGCCACCGCTCGACGGGGAAACCGGAACACCCATCTCGGCGGATCGCCCACCGTGAACACGGTGTTGTCCCATCCTGAGGCGAGGTGCCGAACCGCCTGCCCTTCCAGCTCCGGCATCTGCTCGGCGATCAGCGCTGCGGCCGCGCGGGCATCCATGGCGACCTCGGGGGACCATTCGTGCATCCGGCAAGAGTAGGGAACGCGAGCGCCGAACGAAATTCCCTCTTTGAGCGCCCGGCATCGTGTGCTAGCGTGCGCGTCCGCGGTCACCCCATCGTTTCATCCGCAACCGCTGGACGACGGAGGCAACACCTGCGCTGATGAACATGAGCAAGCTCGATCCACACGAGAAGCTCGCCGTCTACGGCTCGGTGGCCGTGGTGGTGGGCGTGGTCCTGAGCGCAACCCAGTACGGGAGCGCGGGAGCCGGCGGATGGCTCGACCTGCTCCTGGCGATCGCGATGCTCGCCGTTGTCTTCCTGCCCCAGCTCTCGCCGCAGACGACCCTCCCCGGGTCGAAGGGCAGCCTGATGGTTGCGGTCGGCGGCATTGCGGCCATCGGAGCCGTGGTCAGCCTCCTGGGTGTCCTGTCCGTGCTCGGCTCGCTCTTCGGCGCGCTCTACGGCGGACTGTGGTTCATCGGCTACCTGATCATCATCGGCGGCGGCCTGGTGATGGGCCTGGCCGGATGGCGAGCCTTCCAGGCCGAGGGCGGCAAGTTCCAGATCGGCAGCGGCGAGCGCCCGCCGGGCTCCTAGTCCACCGCCTCGCCCGACGGCGCAGCTCCGGCCGCGCCAATCGAGGCACACCGAGCGGCGAGCAGGCTGACGAGGTCGGCCTCCTCGTTCTCCATCCGGGCCGCAACGTCGATCCGCGCCCTGGCCTCGGCCAGGCGTCCCACCACCGCGTCGCCCGCCAGCCCGTCGTCGACGGCGTCCAGGGCGTCCACCAGGAGTGCCCGCCGGGCCGGATCGGGCTCGCTCGTCGACAGCCAGCGCAGCATGTCCGCCAGGTCGGCCTGCGTCGCCTCCAGCTCGGGCGGGGGCGGCGGCAGCACCTCCTCGAAGTGGACGATCGCCGCGGCCAGGAGCTCGTCTGCCCGGTTCGCCCCCTCGCTGGACGAGACCGCCGCCGTTCCGTCTGCCGTGGCGCAGGCCAGGCGCCAGCCATCCGGCGCACGAACCAGGCCAACCCACGGTCCGTCGAGGGCGAGGCGGCCGATCGCCACCAGCTCGCGTTCGGTCACGCCCGTGCTCTCCCTCCGGATGCTCGCGGGACGACGCGAGGCGTCGGTCAGCTGTCGACCCGGTCGGCGGGGAGGATCACGATCCGGCGGTTCGGGTCAACCCCGACGCTCTGGGTGCGTACCCGGGCGTTCTCGACCAGGGCCATGTGCACGATGCGCCGCTCGACCGCCGGCATGGCCTCCAGCTGGATGATCTTGCCCGTCTTCTGGACCCGCTCCGCGGCCCGACGTGCAACGTCGCGGAGCTGCTCCTCCCGGCGACCGCGGTAGTTCTCGACGTCCACGGCGATCCGGTTGTGCTGGCCTTCCTTGCGCGCGACGATCAGGTTCACGAGGTGCTGGAGGCTCGCGAGCTTCTCGCCCCGTCGGCCAATGAGCACGCCGAGGTCGTCACCCTTCACGTTGAGCTTGGCGGTCTCGGTGCCCATGCCGATCTCCACCGTCCCGGCCAGGTCCATCAGGCGCAGCAGCTCCTCGAGCACGGCCTTGGCCTCCTCGAGCACCGCTCGCTCCTTCTCGGAGAGCTCCTCGAGCGGCTTGGCCGGAACGAAGGGAGCCGGCTCCCGGGCGGGGCGTTCGGCGCGCTCGGCGGCCCCTTCCCGCCCCGAGGGTGCTGCTGCCACGGTCGCGGCCTCGGCGCCTCGGTCGCCACCGCGGGTCGACCTGCGCCCACGCGATCCTCCCCGCGCGGACGTTCCGCCACGCGATCCACGGCGCCTGTTCTCCTCGGCGCGGGCCAGCTCGACGGCCTGGTCCGCGGCCGCGTCCTCTTCCGCCGCTTCCTCGCCCGGGGCGGCGGCCGGCTCGGCGGGCTCGGGCCCGGCATCGGACGCCGGCTCACGCACGCTCGACGCCGCGGCGACCGCCGACCGGGGAGCGGCCAGGATGCGGGCCTCCTCGCCGCCGACCCCAAGAATGCCGCGG
>CAYVLM010000117.1:0-6611 GCA_964452225.1 uncultured Steroidobacteraceae bacterium
TCACCAACCCGGACATGCTCCACGCCGCGATCCTCCCCCACCACACCAAGTGGTTCAAGCTCTTCGAGAACCTGCGCTTCGTGGTGATCGACGAGCTGCACACCTACCGGGGCCTGTTCGGGAGCCACGTAGCGAACGTTCTCCGCCGCCTTCGGCGCATCTGCCGCCACTACGGAGCCGACCCGCTCTTCGTCTGCGCCAGCGCCACGATCGCCAACCCGCGCGAGCTGGCGGAGCGCCTCCTGGACGCACCGGTCCAGCTCGTCGACGACAACGGCGCGCCGCGCGGCCGCCGGCACGTGCTGGTGGTCAACCCGCCGGTCGCCAATGAGCAGCTCGGCGTGCGAGCCTCGGCGCTGCTCACCGGCCAGCGGATTGCCGAGCGGCTGATCGCGGGCGGGGTGCAGACCATCGCCTTCGCGCGGTCACGCACGGCGGTCGAGGTGCTGACCAGCTACCTGCACGAGACCTTCGCGCCGCAGCCAGGGCACCCCCACACCATCCGGGGCTACCGCGGCGGCTACCTGCCCAACGAGCGCAGGGAGATCGAGGCCGGGCTCCGCTCCGGACGCGTGCGCGGCGTGGTCGCCACCAACGCGCTGGAGCTGGGGATCGACATCGGCGGACTGGACGCGGCCATCAGCATCGGGTACCCCGGCACCATCGCGTCGACCTGGCAGCAGATGGGACGGGCCGGGCGACGCGCCAGCACCAGCCTGTCGGCGCTCATCTGCTCCTCGTCGCCCGTCGACCAGTTCCTCGCGGCCCACCCCGACTACCTCTTCGACCGGTCCCCCGAGCACGGCCTGGTGAACCCGGACAACCTCCACGTGCTCCTGAACCACCTTCGCGCCGCCAGCTTCGAGCTGCCGGTCCCGGCCGCTGAACGATTCGGGATCGACGAGACGCCACTGCTGCTCAGCGTCCTCGAGGAGGACGGGTACGTGCGCCGCGCCGACGACGATCGCTACTACTGGAGCCACGAGAACTTCCCCGCCAGCGCATTCGGCCTGCGCAGCAGCTCGCAGGAGAACGTGGTCATCGTCGACACCACCGGCGACCGTCACCGTGTGCTCGGCGAGGTGGACCTCTTCGCCGCTCCGCTCATCGTCCACGAGCGTGCCATCTACATCCACGAGGGGGTGCAGTACCACGTCGACCGTCTCGACTGGGAGGAGCGCAAGGCCTACGTCACCCGTACCGACGTCGACTACTACACGAACGCGGACCTCGGCATCACCCTCAAGGTGCTCGACGTCGCCGAGGAGGCCGATGGGGCCGCCGGCAGGCGGCAGCGTGGCGAGGTGATGGTTGCCTGGAAGGTGACCATGTTCAAGAAGATCAAGTTCCACACCCACGAGAACGTGGGCTACGGGCCGATCAGCCTCCCCGAGCAGCAGATGCACACGGCCGCGTGCTGGCTGGTGCCGCCTGAGCCGCTGGTCAACCGGTATGACCGCGACACGCTCGACGGCGCCCTCATTGGCCTGGCGCGCGTCGCACGCACCACGGCCTCCCTGCTGCTCATGTGCGACCCGCGCGACCTCGGCGTGCTCGCGCAGGTCCAGGCACCGTTCACGGGACGGCCGACGCTCTACCTGTACGACGCGACGCCGGGTGGTGTGGGCCTGACGGAGCGCCTGTACAGCCTCACGGCAGAGCTCATCCGCGCCAGCCGTGAGGCGGTCGATGGCTGCTCCTGCGCCGACGGATGTCCGGGGTGCGTAGGGCCGGCCATCGAGGTGGGGCACCGCGGCAAGGCGGTCGTCGCCGAGCTGCTCGCCGCGCTCGACGTCGGATGACCGGCCGCAGCCTGGCGGACCGGCTGGCCGAGGTCCGGCCGGCACGCGCCACGCCCGCGGCCCCGCGCGCGCCCGACGACCGGGCCGGGGCGCTCGCTCGCTGGTTCGGCGCACGCCTGGAGCTCACCGATGGTGGCGCCACGGTGGTGCTGGAGCGGTCGATCACACTCGATGCGGCCGACGCGGCGGCGCTCGCTCCCCTCCCGCGGGCAGGCTACTTCGACACCGAGACGACCGGGCTCTCCACCGGCGTCGGCACGGTCCCGTTCCTCGCCGGTGTCGGGTTCGTGGACGCCGGGCGCCTCGTCGTTCGACAGCTGCTCCTGCCCGACTATCCGCACGAACGCAGCCTCCTTCGACGGCTGTGCTCCCAGCTGGCCGCAGCCGAGCGCCTGGTGACCTACAACGGTCGCGGGTTCGATCTCCCGCTGCTCGTCACGCGGCTCACCATCCACGGGTTCTTCGTGGAGCAGGCGGCCCTTCCGGCGCGGCACGACGATCTGCTCCCTGTCGCGCGCCGGCTGTGGCGCCGCAGCATCGGGAGCGCGCGGCTCGCCGACGTCGAGGCGGCGGTGCTCGGCGTCCGGCGCCACGGTGACTGCCCGAGTGCGGATGTTCCCGCTCGCTACTTCGGATACCTCCGCGGCGGCTCGCCCGAGCCGCTCGCGGCCGTCCTTGACCACAACCTCCAGGACATCGTCTCCCTGGCCCGGCTGGAAGCGGCAATGGTCAGGCTGCGGGCCGGCGAGTGGCGCACCGCGACGCTCCTCGATCGGCATGGCTTTGCGCTCGAGCTCCTCCGGTCGGGCGACCGCGAGACGGCCGGCGCGGTGCTCGAGGCGGCCCTGATGGACGCTGGCCAGGTGGAGGCGCTCCGCCTCCGGAGGACCGCTGCCCGCCTCCTCGTGGCCGCCGGCTCGGTCGACCGCGCCGAAGCGCTCTGGCGCGACGGCACACGGATCGCCTCGGTCGATGCCGCATGGGCATGGGTCGAGATCGCTCGCCTCCGCGAGCGGTACACCGCGGACCTCCCCGGCGCCCTCGAGGCCGCCCGCGCCGCCGGGCGCGTTCTCGACCTCGCCTTCGCCCTGGGACGTGGCGGTGCCATCGCCGACCTCGGGACAGCACGGCTGGCCGTCGACCGCCGGCTGCGGCGGCTGGGACGGTGGGTCGCCGCCCGGGAGCGCCGACGACAGCTCGGCGCTCAGCCGTCCCGGGTGTCCACCCCCGCTGCCACGTAGGCCGCCGCAATCCGGGCTGCCGCCGCTGCCCCGCGGCGGGGTGGATCACCGCGGGCCAGCCGCACGAGCAGCGTGGCGGCGAACACGTCGCCGGCGCCGGTGGCCAGCACGCTGTCGACGACCGTTGGCGGCGGGACGTGGAAGCGCGCGCCACCGATGTCGAGCCATGCGCCCCGACGCCCGTCCGTGACCGCCAGGGAGGGACGGGCGCCGAAGCGCGCCCGAAGACGGGACAGGAGCTCCTTCGGCTCGCCCGAGCCCTCCGCGGCCAGGTCCTCCACGCTGGCGACCAGGAGATCGAGCATGCCGAGCTGCTCGGCCACGGCCTCGGGGATCGCGGCCAGGGGTATTGCTCGGACCGGCCGTCCCCGCTCCAGGGAGCGAACCCAGCCCTGCAGGATCGCCCCACGAAGCGCCCCGGCCGGCTGCACCCCGAGGATCATCGAACCGACCTCCCCGGCCACGGGCGCGAAGAGCACCGCCGCCACCCGCGTCCCCGCCGGCAGCTCGCCGCCCGGCACTGCCTCGAGCACCGTCCCCGGCCGCTCGAGGATCAGCCGCCGTTGATCATCGACGACGTCATGGCGGAATCCGATCGTGAACGGCGCGTCCCGAACTCGAAGCAGCACGGCGTTCGCCCGAAGCTCGTCCAGGCCGGCGCGGGCACGTGGCTCGGAGCCGGCCACCGTGATTGCACCCACCGAGAAGCCCGCCCTGCTTGCTGCCCGGGTCACATGGACCACCCCGCCACCCGGGGAGCGTGAGCCATCGGCGTACCGATCGATCGTGAGGCCGCCCACGAGCAGCAGATCCAGCTGGAGCGAGCCCTCGTCGTGCATCGGTCTATGATCCGCCAATGGCGATCTACTTCTACGAGCTCCACGAGGGGGCAACCGACCTGATGTCCGATGCGCTGCTGGTCAGCGAGCAGCGGTACAGCCCGGAGGCATTCGAGGCGCTCGTGCAGCAGGCTCGAAGCGCCGTCGTCGACACGTACGAAGAGGACACCCTGGTGGAAGCCATCGCCCGCCACCTGGAGCGGACGGCCGGCTTCACCTACATCGGGGACGAGAAGCTCACCGCCACCATGAGCGTGGGCGCCGAGGAGGAGGACACCTACCTCGTCGAGCAGAGCGACGACTACCGGAGCATGGTCGTCGAGCTCGAGCGGGGCTGAGGGCCCGGCACCGCTGTCAACCGCCTCTCGCCTCGGCGCTAGCTCCTCGAGACGTTGAAGAGGATCTGGATCACATCGCCGTCCTGCACCAGGTAGCCCTTCCCCTCGGACCGGAGCACTCCCCGCTTGCGGGCCTCGGCGATCGATCCCGCGTCCAGGAGATCGTCGCAGGTGACCACTTCCGCACGGATGAAGCCGTGGGCCAGGTCGGTGTGGATCGCGCCGGCCGCATCGACGGCGGTCGAGCCCTGGCGCAGGGTCCAGGCCCGGCACTCGTCCTCACCGGCCGTGAAGAACGAGAAGAGCCCGAGCAGCGCGTAGGTCATCCTGATGACGCGCCCGCGGGACGGCTCGGCGATGCCGGCCTCGTCAAGGAAGAGGCGTGCGTCGGCGTCGGACAGCTGGGCAATCTCGGCCTCCAGCTCGCCGGCTATCGCGACGGTGGCCGAATCGGGCTGACCGTACCGGGCGGCGGCCTCCGCCTCGAGGGCCGCGGTCTCGCCGAGGCGATGCTCGTCGAGGTTGATCAGGATGAGCACCGGCTTCTGGCTCAGGAATCGATAGCCCCGCAGCCGCTTCTCCTCGTCGTCGTCGAGTGCCAGCGAGCGCAGCGGGTGACCCTCCGCGAGGTGTGGCTCCAGCCTGGCCAGCAGCTCCTCCTCCATGGCGTTCGCTTCCCGCTCGGTCGCAGAGCCATGGCGCCCGGCCGTCCGCAGCTTCTCGAGCCGCTTCTGGATCACGGTCAGGTCGGCGACCGCGAACTCCAGGTCCAGCTCCTCCACGTCGCGCATCGGATCGGCGGGCCGCTCGGCGCCCTCAAAGCCGCGAGCCACGTGGAGGAGGGCGTCCGCGTTTCTGATCTGGGCCAGGACCTCCGGCGCCACGGTCCCCTCCCTCGTCGCGCCCGCGGGCATGGCGACGTCCACGTAGGTGACGTCGGCGTGGGTCACCTTCTTCGGGTGAAAGAGCGCGGCCAGCTGCTCCACGCGCTCGTCGGGCACCTTCACCACCCCGATGTTCGGCGCCGCCCGCCCGCCCGAGTAGCCGCCGGTCTCGGCCGTCCCCCCGGTCAGGGCGTTGAAGACTGTCGTCTTGCCGCTTTCCGGCAGCCCGACGATGGTGACCTGCATCGGCCTAGTACCCGGCTTCCAGGTCCACCACGTTGCGGAGCGGCTCCCTGGCGAGATACCGGCGAAGGTTCTCGACGAAGAGGTCGATTCCGCGGTCGAGGACGCGGTCGCTCGACCACGAGGTGTGGGGCGTGATGACCAGGTTCGGCAGCGAGTACAGCGGCGAGTCCGGGGAGAGCGGTTCCTCGTTGAACACGTCCAGCACCGCACCGCGGATCCAGCCCGCCTCCAGCGCGTGGTGCAGCGCGGCCTCGTCCACCAGTCCCCCGCGGGCGATGTTGATGAGCCACGCCGACTCGCGCATCGCCTGAAGCTGTGGGGTCCCGATCATGTGCGCCGTCTGCGCGGTGAGGGGCACCGTGAGCACCACGGCGTCCGCCTGCCCCAGTACTTGCTGCAGGGCATCCTCGCCGAACACCTCGACGTTGCGCCCCTCGCTGCCGAGCTCGGGGCGGCGGCGCGTCACGAGGAGCCGCGTTCCGAACGGCTCGAGGAGCGCCGCGAGGTCCGTGCCGATGCTGCCGAAGCCGACGATCGCCACCGTCATCCCGCCCAGCTCGGTGCCCGGCAGCGGCTGCCAGGTGCGCTCGCGCTGCAGCTCCAGCAGCTGCGGCAGACGATGGGTGATGGCCAGCAGCATCATGACCACGTACTCCGCGATCGGCCGGCTGAACACACCCCGCGCGTTGGTCACCACGATGCCGCGCGAGCGAACGACCCTCGTGGCGACGCGGTCGACCCCCGCCGACGCGGAATGGATCCAGCGCAGACGCGGGGTGCGCGACACGAGATGATCCAGCACGGACGCCGGCAGGCCGCCCCGAAAGAGCACCTCGGCCGACTCGAGAGAGGACGCTGCGTCGGAGTGGACCAGGCCCTCACGGGAGATTGGGACGACCCGAATGTCCCCGACCGCACCGATTCGCTCGATCGCACCGGGGCTGAGCGGTCCGCCGTAGATCGGGGTCGCGAGGACCACGACCTCCCGGCTCATGCGGCGCTGGTCCCGGTTCCGGCGGCCTCCATGCGCGACACCCAGCTGGCGGGCACCCGGATCTCCTCCAGGGTCGGGAGCGTCTCCGGCCCGATCCACACGCGCTGGAGGAAGGCGCTTCCCCGCGCCTCCAGCACCGCGTCAACGAAGCGCTCGCCGGCGGCGTACTGCTCCATCTTCAGGTCGAGGCCGGTCACGCGCATGATGGCCTGCTCGATGGCGCCACGACGCTCGTTGCGTCGCTCGAACCGGTCGTGGAGCTGGGTG